>JAHFDU010000138.1:3706-9829 GCA_023248835.1 Myxococcales bacterium
TGCCGCTTACCACCAGTTGTGGTTTACGCGGACAGATTTTGAGCAGGCCAATGTAGACACAATCGGCAGGCGTACCGTCGACGGAAAACCAGCCCGGCTCGAGTTCGTCACAGCGCAGTGGACGATCGAGCGTGAAAGCGTGACTCTGGGCCGAGCGCTCGCGGTCGGGTGCGACGACGATGACGTCGCCAAGATCGCCCAGCTGTCGCGCCAGCGTGCGCAGCCCGAGCGAGTGCACGCCGTCGTCGTTGGAAAGCAGAATAAGCGGGCGATTCACTTTCACACTGTAATGCCGAAGGGAGTCGAGAGTCGAGAGTTTACAACTCAGGGTGTTGTGCGGCGATTGAAGTTATGAGGTGCTCGTCGAGCGGACGTATTTGGCGGCCAGTACTTGCACCGCCATGTCGGCAAACTGATCGTCGATGCGAAGCGCTTTTTGCAGCGCTTCGAGGTAGCGGCTCTCGGCCTGGTTGACGCCGTCGGAAGCGATCGCCAGCTCTGCCGCCAACACGAAACATTGGCGCTGCAGCCGCTGATCGCTCAGCTTGCCGAGATCGGCCAGGATTTGATCGCGATCAAGGCGCGGCGGAACCGTTGCAACTTCGTCGCGCAGCTGCGGGATGGTGCGAAAGAAGGCCTCGAGCACCGCTCGCTCCTGTTTGTCGATCTGGCCGTCGACCGATCCGATTGCCGAGAGTACGTCGCGCAGCGCGTCGGCGTCTCCAGGAACGGTGACTTCAAGTTCGGTGCAGCGAGTGAGTAGCGACATGGGCGGCAGTATAGCCGATTATTTGGCAGGGGTTCTCGATGCAGACAGCGCGGCGCGGGCGATACAGTCGATCGAGGCGAATGCCAGCGGCTCCTTGAGCGAGCTCTCGGTGCCAGTGCTGTTTTCCAAGATCTCAAAAGATTTCGGCCACCCGAGCGTGGTTGCTTCGCCGCACTCTTTTGCCAGGGCGGCGAGTTTGTTGTGCAGGTTTCGGTCTGGCAATGCCGCGGCAGCACGGACCAAAAACAGTTCGGCCAAAGGCGAGTGGCAAGGCTCGTCGAGCGCTTCAAGCAAGATCTTCACCGTCTCGGGCGGCGCGGTGCGGCGAGTTTCATTGATCACCGACAAGCTTTGCAAGAGATGGCGCTGATAATATCCATTGTAGCCACTCTCGCTGGCGTAGGCTTTTCGCGCCCGCGCGTATTCATGCGCCAATAGTTGCTGCACCGATTCATTGGCCGACTCGCGCAACAGCTCGACGGCGGTTTGCCGAGGCTCAGAATGGCTGCCGTCGGATTGTTCGAGGATCTGACGATAGATGTTTTGCGCGAGCGGGCGGTCGGCGACGATCCTGCCCAGCGTGCGGATGCCGGCGGGATCGAGTAGGTTCGAGAGTTCAAGACGAGAATCTTTCGCGGTCAAAAGTTTGGCGAACGCAGTTTGCACTTCATCGTCTTGGGCGTGACCAAGCACAACCTTTGCAACCACGCGCGTTTCGTCAGCGGAAACTTTCGTTGCCGCGGTGTGAATCTTGGCTGGCGCGTGCAAGATGTCGAGCAGCAGCTCGTGTGAGGAAGCGGGCGGAGTTTTTGCGTGGTAGCACATCAGCGGCGCGGGACCGACGTCGAGCGCGATGTAGATGCCGGGATAAAAGCGAGACGAGGCCCACAGCGCTTCGCCGTTTCCGAGCGCGGCCAGTTGCCATTTGTCCTCGGCGCGCGCCGAGGCGTCGTCGACACTTGCGGGCTCTACCTGCGCCAGCGGAAAGAGGTCGCGATCCTTGCCCCGTTCGAGCACCAGCGTGCTCACCACATACCAGTGGTCGCTGCCGCCGCGGCCGCCGCCCGGCGTCGAGGAAACGGAGATGTTGACATGGGCTTTATCCCACGGCTCAGGCGGCAGGCGCACCACTTCGCTCGCCGTACGATTGGCGGGATATTTTTTTAACTTGCTGCCGATCGGCCCGTCCAAAATCGAAACCGAGCAGCCGGGTAGCCACGAGAACAGCGTTCCGAAAAGTCCGAGGAAGCTCACGATTTGAACACTCAAACCAACACTTTAGCACGGCACTCGATTGCTAAAGCGCCTGAGCGTCAAACACCATCCCGCGCGCAGGGCTGACCTCAATTGCGCGTAAACGTCAGCGACACGAAACTGAATTATCGAAGACTCTACCCGAATAAATTATTTGCAGAATCCAGTATTGCCTAACGAAATCATACAGCTGCCGCTTGTGCATTCGGTGTCCTTGCCACACAGAGATCCCGGGCCACCACTACCCGACAAGCCGGAAACGCAGGATGTGGGGGCGCTGAGGCAAGCTGGGTCGGGCAGACACACCTGGCGGTTCTGGCCTTCGTCGGTGCTACAAGTCAGAAAGCGGACGGTCACGCCCCCAACCGCTGGCGGAACACAGTTTGCCGGCGCGGTACACGGGATGGTGCAATCTCGTGCTCCTTTGAAGCTTGCGCAGACGGTCCCGGGCTGAACCGAGGCGCACTCTGCGTCGGTCTTGCAGGGAACCTTGGGCTGCTCGACCGCCTTCGCCATCGTCGTCGTTCCGGTTGCCGGAGCAGGGGTGGGTTGGCAGGCGCTCACAGAAAGGATACCAACCTGACCGCAGGTAGCTGACGCTCCACATTCGTTGACGCTGGCCGAACACGTGGGTGCGCATGCGGAACCCGTTGAAGTGGCGAGACACAGATAGCCGCCTTCGCAATCACCGATCGAGCTACAGCTCTTTCCGCTGCCGCTGCCACAAGCGCTCAAAGTTCCGATGATGAGGGGCAGCGCGAGCCCGTACATTGTTGTCTTTTGGGCAAAAACCCTAAATATCGAACTCATTTTTTCCTCCATAGTAAAGGCCATTTCGGCCGATTTCGGGTGTTTATAGACGTCTCGTGCGATTCTTACAAGCCAATTTGTGCTCAATTGTGCTGATTCTCACAGAGCTGATTAAACGATTAAACTGTATCAGGACGACGTCTATATGGCTGTTTGGGTGGGCTAGACTTGCTCTCGGTAGTCTGACGCGCAGCGACGCACTCAGGGGCGGGGGCTGCAGTTGCCGACGCACACTTCTTGGCAGCGGTCGATCAGCAGCGGGTGGTCGTTGCGCGGCACGACGACGAACCGGTTGTCGAACGGAATTCCACGTGGGACGTCGCGCAGGCCGAGACGGAGACTGGTTCCATCGTCGACGACGAAATTCACGTCGCCGGGGTCGCGCCCAGAAACGACGATCACCTGCTCGGTGGAAAAATTGACCGGCGCGATCGCGTTCCCGTCTTTCGTCCGGTTTCGATCAGGACAGGTTCCATAGGCGGCGTCGAGCGCCGCTTGGGACTGCAGCAGCGATGGGCCACCGAGGTCGCAGGCAACCGATACACTGCGTGTCACCGCCACCGACGAGGCGCCTACTGGCGGTTGGCACACGCCCTGCTCTCGGTATGTCCCACTCGGAGAGCCGCACCCTACGAAGAAGACACTCACAAACGCCAAAACGAGTGCGTTCGACATGAACGGGACTGTACATAGTTTCTGCGCTCAGGGCAACAGAGAAAGCGGCAGAAGGTCCGTCAGTTGCGTGGGCGTGGGCGTCGGCGTGAAACGACAATCCGTGCTCGCTGCCGACGGTGACGCCAGACACATGTGACGACTCAAAACAGGCGCCACATCGTCAATACACTGGCGCGGCATCCACGGTGCATGGCCGCTTTCCGTCGCTGATTCGCCCACGCCGACGCCCACGCCCGCGACAAAACTGACGGACCTTCAGAGAAAGCGGACGCGACGCTCTGTCTCGGCGTTATGAGTGAAATCCAAAATGTCGGTGGAGGGCGGAGCCGAGGGCGGCGACCATTTGCGGCTTGATCTGCTCGACGGTGATCGAACGGCCGGCGGCTTCGCTGAGTGAGGTCATCACGCTGGCGTCGAGGCCGCAAGGGTGGATGGCGGAGAAGCACGACAGATCGGTTGCGACGTTGAGAGCAAACCCGTGCAAGGTGACCCAGCGCCGCACCGCGATTCCGATCGAGGCCACTTTGCGATCGCCAATCCAGACGCCGGTGAAGTTGGGCCGCCGTTCGCCTTGTACACCGACGGCAGCGCAGACTTCGATCAGCGCCTGTTCGAGCAGGCGCAAGTAGGCGTGCAGATCGCGCTCGGGTTCGCGCAAGAGCAAGATGGGGTAGCCGACGAGCTGGCCGGGACCGTGGTAGGTGACATCGCCGCCGCGCTCGATTTCGACGACTGGAATTGAAGTCTCGAGCACATTCTGCTGAGAAGATGCCTTGCGTCCGAGGGTGATGACGTCGGGATGCTCAACCAAGAGCAGCGTGTCTTCAATAAAGCCCTGTTGCCGCTTTTCGCAAAGCGCGCGCTGTAGTTCAAGCGTCTCTTGGTAATCGCGAAGGCCTAGATCTTGCCAGCAGGCTGGAATTTCGATTGCTTGATTCGGCAATGATTGAATCTGCAACTAATGGCCCGCTTTTTTCAAGCCACCGCCGACCAGATGCGGCGATTCGCCGAGCGCGCCTTTGGCTGCTTCCATCACGCTCTCGCCGAGAGTCGGATGGGGATGGACGGTCAGCGCGATGTCGGGCAGGAAGGCGCCCATCTCGAGCGCCAGCGCGCCTTCGGAAATAAGGTCAGATGCTTCGGGGCCGACGATGGAAAAGCCGAGCACTTCGTCGGTGACAGCGTCAGCGACGATCTTGGTAAAGCCATCGGTCTCGGCCATTGCCACGGCGCGACCCAGCGCTCCGAAATTGTATTTGCCGACTTTGATTTTGCGGCCTTTCTTTTCGGCCTCGTGCTCTTGCAGCCCGGCGGTTGCGATCTCCGGGTCGGTAAAAATGACCGCCGGGATGGTCACTGCGTCCATCTCGGCCTTGTGGCCGCAGATCACTTCGGCTACTACGTCGGCCTCTTTGGAGGCTTTGTGCGCCAGCATCGGCTGGCCAGCAACATCGCCGATGGCGTAGACGCCGGCGACGTTGGTGCGCTGCTGCTTGTCGACGACGATGAAGCCGCGGTCGACTTTGACCCCGACTTTTTCGAGCCCGAGGTTGTCCGAATTTGGTTTGCGCCCGACGGTGACCAAGATCTTGTCGGTCTCGACGGTTTGTATGCCAGTCTTGGTTTCGAATTTCACTACCGCGGTGCCGGCTTTGTCTTCCCAGCCCTGCGCCTTGGCCTCGAGGAATACGTCGACGCCGGCCTTTTTTAGTTTGCGCGCGACCACGTTGACCAGTTCCGGATCTTGGCCGGGGAGTAGCTGGTCGGTGCCTTCGATCACCGTCACTTTCGAGCCAAATTTTGCATACAGCGTTCCGAGCTCGAGTCCGATATAGCCGCCGCCGATCACCAAGAGGCGCTTGGGAATCTCGCCAAGGGCGAGGCCACCGGTCGAGTCGAGCACGCGTTTTTGATCGACTTTGAATCCAGGAATCTCGATTGGCCGCGAGCCAGTGGCGATGACGATGTTTTCCGCTTCGACCACCGCTTTGCCGTCTTTGCTTTCGACTTCAACCCGGCGTGGACCGGCCAGTGTGGCGTTGCCGGCGAGGGTTTGCACATTGGCGCCCTTGAGTAACTGGCGCACGCCGCCGGTCATCTTGCCGACCACTTCGCCCTTCCAGGCTTGCAACCGAGTGACGTCGACTTTGACGTCGGAGGCGGTGATGCCCATGGTCTCGTTGTGTTTCGCTTTTTCGTACGCCTTAGACGCAGTGATCAGCGCTTTGGACGGAATGCAGCCGACATTGAGGCAGATGCCGCCAATCGCCTCGCGCTCGACGATGACAACTTTTTTTCCGAGTTGCCCGAGCCGAATCGCCGCCACGTAACCGCCCGGCCCCGACCCGATCACCACTACGTCCGTTTTGATGGTCTCCATCCGCCTTTTATATCATCAATCCTCCTGCCATCAATGATTGCTTGCGCCGGGAGTGGGTGTTGTTACAGCAAAGTCGACGCTGTTGTCGTCGTGATCGGCACCGTCCGGCAGCCGAGCGATCGATTGGCCCTTGGGGGGGCGTAGCGCAGCTTGACTCTCTACCAGCGTCGCATCGGCGTTGCCCCAGCCGACGCGATCGATGCTTTGACCCTGCGCGTCGAGTAGTGCGATAGCG
>JAHFDU010000139.1 GCA_023248835.1 Myxococcales bacterium
TTCACTCGCCGACAGATCGCGCACGATGCCGAGGGCGATCGCAGTGACATAGTTTTGATGACCGGCTACCAGTCGCGTAAAGGCCAACCGATCGCCATCTTGAGCCAAATTTACGTCTTGCAGAGAGAGTTCCACGGCGCCTCCTCATAACACAGGACGGCAGCGGTGCAAAAAGGTGACAAAGAAAACTGGGGGTAACAGCGGCATAAGGGCGACAAGCGGCGCCCGATGGCGAGGGTGAGCCCGAGCCGGACCTTAATGGTCCGAGTGCGAGGGCGAACAGGAGAAGGCCGAGGGAGTTTACAGGGAAGTAAATGACCGAGGCCGCCGACATTGAGCCCGAGCCGGACCTGAATGGTCCGAGTGCGAGGGCGAAAGACGAAGCCAGCGGGACCGATCGTCGTCCTTAGCAGCTGAAAAGGCGTTCGAGCTCTTTTTCGATCTTGAGCTCGGTGCTGTTCTTGGCAACGCAGAGCTCTTTGACAATCAGGTTCTTGGCGGTGTCGAGCATGCGGCGCTCGCCAAACGACAGCGTCTTGGTGGTCTTCAAACGATAAAGATCGCGAAACACCTCGGCGACCTCGAACAGGCTGCCGGTTTTGATTTTCTCCATGAAGCCGCGATAACGGCGGTTCCAGGTCTGCTTGTCGACGTGCAGCTCTTTTTCGCGCAGGATGTCGTACACCTCGCGAATCTGATCCTCCTGCACCACTTCGCGCAAACCCACTTGCTCGGCCTTGTCGACCGGCACCAGGATCCGCATGTCGCTGTCGAGTAGGCGCAACACGTAGAAACGGTGAATCTTGCTGGAGATCTCTTTCTGGTCAATGCCGACAACTTCGGCGACGCCCTGTGCGGGATAAACGGCCTTGTCACCAACTTGAAATTCAACCATTGTCAGAGCCTCCGGGTTTCGCGCCTTTGTCCGTTAGAGCAGACCGGACAACCTCTGCTATAGCAGTTAACGTGCCGATTCCAGTGTGTTTGCTAAATCCAATTGTTATCAGTATGTTATCTACATTTAGCCGGGATCTGAAACGACCTAGATGTGACAAATGTGCGCACTTGGGTCCTGCTTTGGGTCAGATGTTGGTTAATTTATCTAGTTATTCAAGTTACTTAGAGCCAGACTATGTCAGCCTCCAGCGGTCGGGGGCGTTCAAGCACTGGCTAGACGAGTAGCCAGGGGGACGAGGCCCATCGCTTTCACACTGGCTGTGGAGCATTGTTCACACCTGCCCGACCATTTCGACTAAAGACATGTGATTACCAGCAATTACGAATCATTCGAGCGGCATGCGCCTTGCTTAAGCGAGAGTCTGGACTGATTCCATAAGAGGAGCCACACATGCTTGGCTGGCAAAAAGTTCTCGGACTGAACCTGCTCTTGATCGGTGCTTGTACCCGGCCAAATCCAAGCGTCATCGGCCATCCTACTGCGGTGCCTTTCACCGCCTGCCAGGCGCAATCCGATTGCGGCGCCGCCGAGCTTTGTACCAGCCTCGGCTGCTGTCCTAGTTGTCACTCCGACAGCGATTGTTCAGGCGGCAGCTGCGTGCGGTCGAGCGCAGGCGGCTACTGCACGCCGCCCGGTGGAAAACCGACGACGCCGATGACCGGCAACGTACCCAAACCGCACGCCCGCTGCGCAAGCGATGCTGACTGCGCCAAAGAGGAACTTTGCTCGGTCGGTGTCTGCTTCGCCAAGTGCTCGGCTGACAGCTGCGCGGCAGGACAGACTTGCGTCGCCGGCCGCTGCTACCTCGGCGACGGCAAGTCGTGTGGTACCGACACGCTGGCACTGTGCAGCAGTGACAACGAGTGTGGCGCCTCGCGCGCTTGCCGGTCCGGAAGTTGCCATGCCGCGTGCAACGCGGAGTCGGGATGCCCAGTCGGCCAACGATGCAATTCAGGTGTGTGTGTCGACGAAGCCAAGCCCGCGCACGCGCAGTGCGTGTTCGACGTCGATTGCGGCGCCGCCTACCGCTGCCTCAACGCCGCCTGCCATCCGCTCTGCGCCACCGACGGTCAATGCGGCGCCAAGAGCTTCTGCGATCAGGGCGTCTGCCGCGCCGATGTGCGCCCCATTTAGGCTTACAGCCGACAGTGACGGAAGAAGCAAATTCGTGGTGTTGTCCATCGCCGAATACGTGATCACTTTCTGAACTGTTGGCTGTTAGCTGTAGGCTGTCGCCAGCGGCTGGACTCTTGCGGTTGTAATTCTGCCTAAATCTTGGCAGCCTCCCGCTCATGTCCGAAGCAATGGAAGATGTGCGGGCGCTGCCCAAGCCGGAAGCCTATCGAATCCTCAAGCAACAGGTCGCTTCACTGCTCGAGGGCATCGACGATCCGATCGCGCAGATGGCAACAATCGCTTGTGTTCTTCACTTTGGTTTTGGCCACCTTTGGACCGGCTTTTACCGGCGCGTGGGTGAAAAGCTCTGGGTCGGCCCCTATCAGGGCACGCTCGGTTGTTTAGAAATAGCGTTCGGCAAAGGGGTGTGTGGAACCGCTGCTGCCGAGCGACGCACCGTGGTGGTTCCCGACGTCCGCAAGTTTCCAGGCCACATCGCATGCGATGCCCGTTCGCGTTCGGAGATTGTGGTTCCGGTTTTCGATCGCGCCGGTGACGTGATGGCGGTGCTCGACATCGACTCTTCCGAGGTTGCAACCTTCGATGACCACGATGCGCGCGCTCTCGAGTCGTGGATGACGCGGTTTCGGCCGTTGTGAGTTTGAAACAAGGCTTGACAGCGATTTCGATTCCGCTACTTTTGCATCCGCAAATCGGGGCGTTAACTCAGCGGTAGAGTGCCACCTTCACCCGGTGGGACCCGATTCGATTTTTAGGCTGCATCAACACGGCGTTGCGAAGGGGGAAGCGTTTCATCCAAGGTCTGGTCTAAGGTTTCGGGGAACTAACTCAGAGGTAGAGTGTCGTCCTCACACGGCGAAAGTCGCCGGTTCGAACCCGGCGTTCCCCACTACGCGCTCCAGTTTTTTAGGGTCACGATGTCCTCGAGAAACGGCCTTCGCAGGACTTAATCGCATCGTCGTCGGGCAAGCTCCGCGTCCGCGCCAATTTCGGCGCCAAGACGAGTGCCCCGGTAGCGGTACCACCAGCGATCAAGACGTGGACCGAGATAGACCGCGGCGGCTGCGGTGGCAAAGCCACCGAACACGTCGACGACGTAATGCATGCGTAGATAGACGGTCGAGACAAACAGGCCGAGGGCGATTGGTAGATAGAGCGCAAACAGCCGGCGCCTGTAACACCAGGAAAAAGCCAGCACGACGCAGGTGTTGGCGGTGTGCAGCGACGGAAAACAGTCGCGCGCGACACCACGCAAACTATCGATCGCGGCGATGAAAAGATGGGTCTCGGGGCCTCCGCCAGGCAACCGCGTCGGAAACAATTCGGCCTGATAGACGTACGGCCCGACTGCTGGCACCAAAAGATAGCCAACATAGCCAAGTACCGTCGCCACGACGCCCGACACCATGAAATCGCGGAATAGGCGCTGCTCCCGGTTCCAGTAGAGAATCGAGGCGAACAGCGCTGGAATCGCATAATAGGAGCCGTAGAAAAACACCATCGCTCGCGTCAACCACGGCGTCGCGAAACTGCCGATCCAAAGCGGTACGTCGACGTGGAACAGTGCGTGATCGATCGCAATCAAGTAACGATCAATCGGATTTGGCCGCAGCAGCGGCGTCAGATCGTGCAGCATTTCGTAGAGCAACGTCACGCCGAGAAATGGGAAAAAATCTCGCAGGACCAAAAACGAGGAAGCCAGCGCCGGACGCAACGCCGCCCTGCCCTGCCGCGTTTCGAGGATGAACGCGCGCGCAAAAATCGCCACCATCAGCACCGCACCAATCTGAAAAAAACGCGGATGGTCAAAGCCGCTAAACCGCCTCACGCCCGTGGCCAGCATCAGTGCCAACAGCGCCGCCGCCAAGATCGCAAACACCACTTCTTCCGGCCGAAACAGCTTACGCAAAGCAACCCTACCTCGCACCAGCTCCCGCGTGTTCACCACCGTATCGCCTCTCAAGTTCATCGAGCAATGCGAGATTATGCTTGGCGTCGGCATGCTCGGGGCGGCGCTTGAGCGCTTCGAGAAATTTTTGCCGCGCTTCGTCGAGCCGGCCGAGTCGCAACAGAATCACCCCTTCGGTGTAGCGAATCTCGGCATCGCTGGGATCGAGATCGCCAGCGATCTTGAGCTCGTCGAGTGCACGCTGTCGCTCTTTTTTCTCCGACAGCGCCAAGGCATAGTTATAGTGGCCCTTGGGCCGCGTCGGCGCCCGCGCCACCGCCCGCGACAGATACCAAATCGCTTTGGTGAGGTCTCCGTGACGCAGCGCCAGCGATCCAAGGTTGGTCCACGCTTCGCCGACATAGCGAGGAAACTGCTGTGCCTCTTGAAATAGCTCCACCGCCTTGCGATCATTGCCGCTCTGCTCGTACACCGCACCGAGCAAAAAATAGGGGCGCGGATCCTCGGGTGACGCGTGCAAGAGACGCTGATAAATGACAATCGATCGATCGAGCTGTCCCTGGCGACGATAGCAATCACCGAGCAGTTTGAGCGCGCCGGTGTGGCGAGGCTGTCGTTTTATCACGTCTTCGTAGGCCGCGATCGCTTTGTCATACTTGCCGAGGCGCTGATAGGAAGAGGCGAGATCGAGTTTGACTTCAACGTCGGTGGGCGCCAGCTCCTCAATTTGTTCCAGCTCTCGCGCCAAATCGGTGGTCGCGCCCTGCGACGCGTACGCAAGTGCCAAAGTGTGGTGCGCCCCCAAATGGCTCGGCTCGGCCGCAACCACTTTTTGCGCTTCGAGCAGGGCGCGATCGAGGTCACCGGTTTCAAGCGCCAGCTCGGCTACCAACGTGCGCGTTTCAACATCGTCTGGGCGCAACTCGAGTATGTGCTCCGCCGCTTCCATCGCACGCGCGTGATTGGTTTCGCGATAGATTTGGGCCAGTCCTTGGAGGGCTGCATGGTACCCCGGCCTTAGATCGAGCGCGCGAGCGAGCTCAGCTGTCGCCCGACTGCGCTCGCCAAACGCGAGCAGCACCATGGCATAGAATCGATGCGCCTCTGCAAATTTTGGATCGACCAGGATCACCCGCTTGAAAAGCTTGAGCGCAGTGCCCACATTTCGCTCTTCACCGATGCCAAGTTCGGCGTTGAGTGCACGGCCGAACAGAGTGTAAGCATAGAGGTCTTTGGTCGGATGCCGACTCAGTGCTCCCATCACGCTCGAGTCGAACGTCCAGCCGGCGCGCTCGAGCAGCGTCAATAGATTGTTGTCGAGCTGCGTCTGTATCGCCTCGCGCGGCTCCACCGATCTTGTTTCCGCGACGAGGTCAAGCGTCACCTTTTCACCGAAAACCACCACTTTGTACAAACGAAGTGTGAGCTCACTCTTCCAATTGGGCCGCGCAAACAAACCGGCAAACACCCACTTGGCCGCCGCGGCATTGGCCGCCCGCGCCACCTCTTCGGCATTGAAGCTGGTACTCGGGTCGATGCGATCAAAGATCGCCGGCCCGTACGCCGGCCGCAACAGCGGATGCGACTCAAGCTTGTCGGCGAGCGTCACCGCCAGCGCAGAAGACTGCCAATCGAGTACTTTCACCGAGGACTGATTCTCAAACGGCAGCACCAAGTAGCCATCGAGCTTGGCTGGCCCCATGAGCGAAGGCGCCTGCGCACCCCATGCAGCGGTGGCGGCAAGCACGCACAGCACCCCGCTGAAGGCTCGCATCATCTCTTCTATTTTGTCGCTCGGTCTGAATGAACGCAAGGGCCGATTCTCGCGCCGTAGATCGAGTACACTTGTACCCCTTATGCGCTCTATCGCCCGTCGAGTTCTGGCCGAATCAGCTCGCAGCTGTGATCGCGTCGCGGCGCTGTTCCGGCATGCTGGAACTGGCCTGCTGACACGAGATGAACTCGAGGCAGAATGCACCCAATATTGGGGCCGTTTTGGTCGCGCCATCGACGACCAGGCCGCGCACCTTGAGGATTGGGAAGAGCAATTCTATGGCGCACACTTGCGTCCACAAGAGCGCGTGCTGATCGTCGGAGCCGGCTCTGGCCGCGAGTTGCTCGCACTTTCAGCGCGCGGTTTTCGCGTCGACGGTGTCGAGCCAAACCAGGCCTGCGCCGAGCGAGCCAGGCGCGCGATTGCCGATCGCGCAGTCGCAGCTGATCTGGTAGTCGATCGCGCCGAGACCATGACCTTATCCAAGACCTATGATGTAGTTGTCTTTTCCTGGTTCTGCTTAAGTTACATCTTACGCAAACAAGCGCGCGCTTCCGCACTCGAGCGGAGTTGCCGTCAGCTGACCGACGGTGGCCGCATCTTGGTAAGTTATGTTGTTGCCCAGAATTCTCGCTCGCCGATCGTCAATCGCGTGACCAACTTGGTGGCCCGTGCAAACCGTTCCGGATGGCAACTTGGCCCCGGCGATCATGTCAGTGCGACCGAGCACGGCCTGGCACTGGTCGAACATCGATTTTCGACCGGCGAGCTCGAAGCGGAAGCCAAGCAGGCCGGCCTGTGCATCACGTTTCAAGAAGAGCGCAAGATCGGACTCGCAGTGTTGACCCCGCCTCTCAAACCCGGTTTGCCTACTTCGGTTTGACGTCACGGCGTTCTCTGACTTCCACCCTCAAACAGGTAAACCGCAACGACACTCCAAAGCCTTGGGCAAACTCGACCCGAACACGTTGAGAAAGCGGTGTCGCCGCGTCAGAGGGGGAGTCGCGCTCCTGAAACGAAAACGTTAAGTCATCGATCTGATTGCAGTGATGAAAACCGGACATTTCGACACCGTCACAGCCGTGGAATCTGAGCACGGCAAGGAACGGTTTTTCGAGAGCCGTCAGTTCCAGGTGAGCGTCGATCATCGGTGGAACCCAAACGTTTTCGTCGGGGCGTATGTCGCCGCGCCAAAAATTGATCGAATGAACGTCCGCATCGTGGAAATTAGGCCACTGCCCGTTCGCCTCTAGTATCAATTCGCTTCCTTGAATTTCACGAACGGGATCGAATGTCTGCATGCGTCGATATTACAAGGATTGGGCAAGGCGTGCCATTTCGCCTCGACTTCAGACGGCTGCTAGGGGAAAATGAAGCAGGGATTTCTTTCGCATGCCAACCAAGCAGCCCAAGCCACGCCGGCCGCGCAAGCGCTTTTCGTTTTGGCGCTTTTTGTTGCTTTTGTTCTTCATCGGCGGCGCCTTTTTTTCGGGACTCGGCTACTGGGGCTACAAGCAATTTGAAAAAGATCTGCCCGAACGCTGGAGCGCGCTGACCAACTATCGCCCGGCGCGGGCCAGTCGGGTGTTTTCTGCCGAGGGCGAACTCATCGGCGAATTTTTTTTGCAGAAGCGGATTGTGATTCCGCCGAGCGATTTGCCCGAGCAGTTGCGGCAAGCCTTCGTCGCTGCCGAGGACAATCGTTTTTATGATCACCACGGCATCGATCCGCTCGGCATCGTCCGCGCCGCGATAGCCAATGCCCGCGCCGGCCGTGTTGTGCAGGGCGGCTCAACCATCACTCAGCAGGTCGCCAAGTTGATGCTGGTCGGCAACGAACGAAATCTCTTTCGCAAAATTCGCGAAGCGATTTTGGCGCACAAGATCGAAGCTCGGCTCTCCAAAGATCAGATTCTCGCCATTTATTTGAATCACGTTTATCTCGGCCACGGCGCCTACGGCGTTCAGGCAGCTTCTGAAATCTACTTTGCCAAGAACGCCAAAGATCTCACCCTGGGCGAGGCAGCAATGCTCGGCGGGCTTCCCAAAGCGCCGACCGAGGATTCGCCGTTCTCGGCGTTCAAGCGGGCCAAAGATCGACAACACTATGTGCTCGGCCAGATGGTCGAGAACAATTTTGTCACTGCGAAAGCGGCGCTCGGAGCCGAAAACGAATCGTTGGCGATCGTTTCTAAAGACACTCCGCTCAATCATCTGGCCGCGCCCTACTTTGTCGAGTTCATCCGCCGGATGGTGCAGGCCAAATACGCTGGGCGCGAACTCTATGATCGCGGATTGCGCATCCACACCACGGTCTCGATGAAAGAGCAGCGCGCCGCCGAAGCCGCGGTCAAGCACGGTCTCGATGCGGTCGACCACCGCTTCGGTTTTCGCGGGCCAGTCGGACATCTCGACGACAAAGAGCGGGCGCAATTTCTCGAGGGCATGCCGCAGCCTTATATCGGCGAGGTGAGCGGAGCGAGCCGAGGTGCCTCCGAGGTGGGCTGTGCCCACCGAGGATGCCCGTCTACAATCGCCGCTCGTATCATTTTGAAGCAGACTTCGGGAGTTTTGATTGCTGGTCGTCCCTATTTAGCGATTCCGGAAAAGAGCGGCAAGAAAACCTACGCACGCATCGGCGCGCTGCGCGTGCTGGTCGACGATTACGACGCCGGCCGGATCTGGCGCTGGACCGAGGGTCGCACCGAAACGCCGACCGGCGATAGGAAAGGAGAGCCGATTGTCACGGTCAAGACAGAACGCAAACGCAATCGCTTGCTCGAAGGTGATCTGATTGCAGTGGGGATAAAAAAGATCGAAAAGAAAAAGCGAATCGGCGCGCACTATGAAACCGAGATCACGCAGGTGGCCGAGCTGATGCAAAAACCAATCGTCGAGGGCGCATTGGTGGCACTCGATCCACAAAACGGCCATCTCACCGCGATGGTCGGCGGCTACGACTACGACTTTTCGCAATTCAATCGCGCCACCCAAGCGCGGCGACAGGCCGGATCTTCGATTAAGCCCTACATCTACTCGGCCGCGCTCGAACATGGTTTCACTGAAGTCAGCATTGTGCCCGACGCGCCGGTAAAAGTGAAAACCGCCGCCGGATTCTGGTCGCCGCACAACTACAAGGCCGAATATCTTGGGCCGATCACGCTGCGCACCGCTTTGCAAAAATCGATCAACACCGTCAGCGTACGACTGGTCGAAGCGATCGGCGTCGACGGCGTCATCGAGCAGATTCGCAAGTACGGCATTGCCGCGCCGATCGTACGCCATCCGTCTATAGCGCTCGGCACGCCCGAAGTAACGCTAATGGAGCACAGTTACGGCTACGCTACGTTTCCCGCATTAGGGCTCGAGGTCAAACCGGTTTTCATCGCCAAAATTCTCGACGCCGACGGCAACATCGTCGAGCAGGAAAAAGCGGCGGCACCGCGTCGCCGCATCCCCGACGACACCGCGTATGTGATGGTGGATCTCATGAAAAACGTGGTCGAAAAAGGCACTGGGCAAAAAGCCAAAGAGCTCGGCCGCCCAGCCGCGGGCAAGACCGGAACCTCGAACGATTTCAGAGACAATTGGTTCATGGCGTTCACCCGCGATCGGGTCTGCGGCGTCTGGGTCGGCCGCGACGATTTTCACTCGATCGGATTTGACGCCACCGGCGGCACCACGGCGGCGCCAATCTGGACTGAATTCATGAAGGCGGCCCATCCTGCAACGCCAGTGCGCGATTTCGAAGTCCCGCCCAGCGTCTATTTCGTCCGCGTCTCGCCCAAGCGCGGGTACGCTGCCAATCCGGGAGCGCCCGAATCGATTTTGGTTCCGTTCAAGCGCGGCACCCTGCCACGCGAATTCGCAGCAAAGCAGAAGATCGCCGATTTTTCCGACGAAACATTTTGAGAGCAGCTGTCCGCTATCAGCTGTCAGCTATCAGCTATCAGCCAGGGAGTCGCGCTGGTGCGCGATGGCGAGCAACT
>JAHFDU010000435.1 GCA_023248835.1 Myxococcales bacterium
CACCGGTGAAGATCCATTTTACAGGTGGTGACGCACTTTCCCGACGAGCAGGCCGCCAGTTCTCCTGATCCGGCAGAACACTCGGTCGGGCAGTCGCCGCAGTGGTGAATGTCGCTCTGAGTATCCACACAGCTCTGGCCGCATTGCGTCGGCGTCTGGCCGCTGCAACTTGCAACACAGCTGTGCGTGGCGCCGCTCGAGCACAGCGGCGCAGCGGGGCCACAGGCCGAATTGCAACCGCCGCAATGTTCGGGCTTGGAGATATCAGTTTCGCAACCGTCGTCGATGTGGGAGCTGCAGTGCGCGCGATCGGCAATGCAGGAATTGATCACGCACTGTCCGGCGGTGCAGCTCACCTGCGCAACATTTGCAAGCAGGGTGCAGTCGTGGTCACAACGTCCGCAGTTGTGAACATCTCCCGCCACTTTGGTCTTGTCGCAGGAGCCCGAATCGCCGCCACCGTCGAGCCCGGCGAAGTCGATGGCGTCGCTCGAGACCGTCAAGGGATCGCCGTACAGCAGCGTGCAGCCACTGAGAAGAAATAGGCAAGCAAGTCGCATTTTAGAAACGCCCCGAAAGAGCCAAGCCGCCAAACGACGGACCGAGTGCAGGCGCAAAAGCCAATTTGCGTTCGTGTGGCGCGGTCACCGCTACCAATGTCGTCACCACCGCGGTGACAATTCCGACACTCAAAAACACGTCGCTGGCGATCGCCAGATGGCGGCCGCTGTCATACTGCGCCTGGTTGCAATTGCCGCTTCCACAGGCTTCGCGATAGCTGTTGCGCGCCGACAATGCCGCGCCGCCGGTGCCGCCAGCGACGACGAAACTGGCCAAACTTACCGCACCGAGAGCCAGTGTGGCGCGGCCCCGCACAGTGGCAAAAAAACCGGGTCTCGAGGTTGCAGACGTCGTGCTCACAGTTGCCGGCGCCGTAGCGGGAACGAGCGCAGGAGTGGAATTCGCCGCGATTGACGCCTTTTCGCCAAGCGGCCTCAACTCATAGCGAAACGTGGTGTTGCTGCCGGGCTTGAGCTCGAGGGTGCGAGCGACTTGCGAATGACCACTGGCCGCAATTTCGAGAACGTGTGCGCCCGGATCAAGTTCCAGAGGCGTCGCCGGCAGCGGCGATGGCAGCGTCTTGCCATCGAGCTTCAGTTCGGCACTGGCGGGTACGACCACCAGTTCAAGACGCGCCATTTTACTTTTGATTTCAGCGAGCAACTTTTGCGCGTCGCGCCGACGTTCCGGCCCGAGACCCTTTTCGCGCGCACTCGCCTCGCTGATAAACCGCTCAAGCGACGAGGCCGCGTCGGTCAAACGGCCGAGCGCCTGCTGCGGAATGCAGGCCGATTCATTATCGTCGACGAAGTCTTGCTCGAATTCTGGAGAGCGGAATTCCGCTCCGCTGGGCGATTTCTTGGATGCCCTTCAAGATTCCGGCCTCCTCGTCTGGGGTGAGGCTTACCGCCGGTCTATCGTCGTGCTGAACCAAAGTCAGTTTGGCCCCTTCTGGAAACCGAGTTCTAGTAATCACGACACCTTTGATGATGCGTCCTTCAGCGACCTTCATAAATAGAAGTATAGCGAACAAAGGGACGCTAGGAGACACGCCGGCACAAGAGTACAAGAGTAGCGTTTTGCTCTGGGGGCTGTGCCCAGAAAACTCACGCTGCCCGGGCTCGTAAATAGTCCAGGCTGCCCGGAAGATCCCGCAATAACAGGTTGCTCCCGCTCGGTCCCATGCTTCGCTCCCATCGCTGTTCGGCCCACGGCCACGACAAAACTGGCGGATCCTCAGCCTGGTGCTTTGGTCAAATCACGATCAGATGTCGCTTGGTTGCTCTGGCGATCAGGGTGACCGGAATGTTGTCGTCAAAAGTGGCCAAACAGCCCTGGTGTTTCACCGCGAGCGCAATCAGATAGAGGTCGGTGACCTGTCGTGGCCCAAGTATTGGGCCGCTGAGCGTTTTTCGATCGAGCAGGCTGATGTCATCAGGCCAAAACCGATGGCGGCGGTGACGAGTCGCCTGTCCGAGCCGCTCCACCACCGCAGCGGTAGGCAGTGGATTGGGATACCCGGTTTGCGACATCACTCGAATGCAGCCATTTTCGGTGATTGGGCACGAAGCCCAGCCATTGCTGGCGTAGGCAGAGAACCACGCCGTGGCCTGGCGATGATGAATGTGATCAACATCGAGCAGGGCAATCAGAACGTTCACGTCGAGCAGCGCGACCATTAGCCGTAATCCTAAATGAACGGTATTGCCATTAGCCACCGTCTTCGTCACTCAGCTTGTCGATGATCTCATTGGTGACCACTCCGCCTCGGCTTGGGAAAGGTCGAAACCCTGGCGTGTCTTTGCCTTTGTCGACGGTGGAGGAGACGCCGGCGAGCGCCTGGCGCGCCAGTTCGGAGATCATTTGTCCAGCCGTTTTTTTCTCCCGCCGTCCAAGCTCCTTGGCGGCTGCAAGGACATCGTCGGCAATATCGAGAGTGGTACGCATGCATCTGATGCTACTACATCTGATGTATCTTGTCAAACCTCAATGGACTGATGTACCAAGAGCCAGTTTACATTGAAATTTGCCTTCTGTCACTGTTGGCTGTCGGCCCATAACTCCGCTCTCCTCCCCCTGGACTCGCGGCGTAGCCTGCCGGTTTGCCGCGGGCGAAGTTTTTGCGGTTTCACGGAACCGGCCACCGCCTCGGTGCACCGGTTCCGCCAC
>JAHFDU010000140.1 GCA_023248835.1 Myxococcales bacterium
GAAGTTTATCTGGCCAACTGTTCGGCCGACAAAGCGCGGAAGCTGCTTGGCTACAGTCCGAGAGTGAAACTCGAAGATGGATTGCGGCAGATGATCGACTGGATTCGTTCGCGCGGTGCGCGCCCGTTCAAGTACCACCTTGACATCGAAATCTTGAATGAAAAAACGCCCGAAACCTGGAGCCGCAAACTCTTTTGAGACACATGATTCGATTACAAGTCTGGGTGCCCAAACCGGTCGGCTGTTCGCCAGGTCAGCGTTTTCGACTCGAGCAATGGGCGCCCCATCTCGAAAAAGATCACGGCATCGTGCTCGAATTTTTTCCCTTCGAGTCGCCGGCACTGACCGACGTTTTGTATCGGGACGGCCATTTTCTGCAAAAAGCGCGTCATGTTCTCGGCGACGCTCTGCGGCGGCGAACATCGCTACAAGCTGCGCGCAACTATCACGGGGCAGTGATCTACCGAGAGGCAGCGATGCTCGGCCCGGCGATCTATGAACGGCTGCTCAAGCGGAGCGGCGTCCCGATCGTTTACGATTTTGACGACGCGATTTGGCTGCCGCCAGCGGGCACCCGCAACGGGTTTTTTTCGCGGCTTAAGTTCGAAGGCAAAACCAAGACCATCTGTCGACTGTCGAGCACCGTGGTGGTGGGCAATGTTTACTTGGCGGCGTTTGCCAGCCAATACAACGCCCGCGTCGCGATTGTGCCAACCACCATTGAGCTTGAAAAATATCCGCTGCAGCCGCCGCTACCGCAGGACGATCCATTTGTCATCGCTTGGTCCGGTTCGGTCACCACTCTGCCCTATCTAGAGCCGGTGCGCAGTGCGATCGAAAAATTCGCGCAATCAAGGCGGGTCAAGGTTCGGATCCTGTGCAACGCGCCGCTTGCGCGCCCGTTTGCGCACGCCGAAAACGAATTTGTACAGTGGCAAGAGGCGGGTGAAGCCGAGGCGATCGGCCGCGCCCATGTTGGAATCATGCCGCTGCCCAACGACGATTTTACCCGCGGCAAGTGCGGATTGAAGGCGCTGCAATACATGGCGGTCGGACTGCCGGTGGTACTGAGTCCTATAGAAGTTAATCGCGAGATCGTTCGCCACGATGAAACCGGGCTGTGGGCGAGCACCGAGGGCGAGTGGATTTCCGCGCTCGAGCGCCTGGCAAGCGATCGCGCACTGCGCTCGCGTCTCGGTCAGGCCGGACGCAAAATCGTCGAGAATCACTACACCGCAGCGACGGGCGCGCGACTGTTTGCCGAGGCGGTACGCGCCGGCCTCTCATTTGCCGCGTAGGCGATCGAACAATCCCTTCTTCTCGCTCTTGCCCTTTTCCTTGCGCATCTGAATCAGCCGCATCTCGCGCTCCGCCTCTAAAAGGCGCTGATCAATCTCAAGCGCTTTTCTAAACATCGCGTAAGCGCGATCGAGCTCGTTTTCTTCTTTGAAGCAGAGGCCAAGATAAAAATGCGCCCGCGCACACTTGGGAGAAAGTTTGAGCGCTTCGGTGAAAACCGGTTTGGCCTGAGCGTAGCTCGACTGGCCGGCGCAAACCCGCGCGTAGGTGAGCAGTGCTAGATGCTCGCCCTCGAGCGGATTGCCCGCCACTGCTTTTTCTAGCTCACGCACCGCGCCCTGATATTCGTT
Source organism: Myxococcales bacterium (assembly GCA_023248835.1). GTDB lineage: Bacteria > Myxococcota_A > Polyangia > Palsa-1104 > Palsa-1104 > JAHFDU01. The sequence goes on from JAHFDU010000140.1 coordinate 1,650, forward strand.
CTGGCGGAGCAGAGCGTCGCCGTGCCGGCACGCCATCTCGGCCTCGAGTAGGCGCACCGCCTTTTCGCGCGCGTCGCGGTCGTCGGTGGGTTGTGACATCGTCGAGCGGTACACTTCACGCTGCTTGTCGTCGTACAGCGTGCCGTAGGCTTCACTGATGCGGCGAAAGATTTTTTCCACTTCAGGACGCAGCGCTTCTAGTCCCATCGACGCGATCCGGTCGGGGTGGTAGCGCTTGGCCGCTTGAAAATAGGCCTCTTTGATTTGGTCTTTGGTGGCAGTGGCCGGCACCCCGAGCACGGCGAAAAGATTTTCGGTGTCGACCACTTTTGCTTTGGCCTCTACTTGTTTGCGCAAACTTCCGAGATCGATCGGCGCTGCGTTCGTCGCCGCACCGCGCGGGCGTTGCGGATCGAAAGGCGCAGCGGGAGCACGATCGAGCGGTGCCGCCGCCGGCTTTGGCGTGAGCGTCGGCGTCACCGCCGGTTTTGATGTGGTTTGGAGTGGTGCGCCTGCCACCGGGTTCGCCACTGGCGGCGCAGCGGCGGCAGCGGTTGGTACCGATCCAGGACTCATCAAGGCAACGTCTTGCGGTGACTGCAGCTTGAGTGATTCGGTAATGTACAGCGCGTAGCAAAGCGCGTGCACCGGCTGCGCCGCCAAGCCCGAGGCGTGCACCAAATCTTCGAGTCGCCAATAACCGCGACGCAGCAACTCGCCAAGACGGCCGTCATCGGCGCCCAAACCAAAACGGCCGAGCTGAGCCGCGTCAAGCGAGCAGGTGAGCGCGCGATCGCGCAGCACAAACAGCACGCCAGAGAGGCGATCGCCCGACCAGGCGCTGCGGACACCATGATAGATCGCCCGCCACGGATGAATGCGCAGCGACTCCTGCCCCTCCATTCCCTCGCGATGTTCGCCTTCGTCGTACTTAAACTCGCCTTCGTTCAAAAAAAACAGTCGATGGAGCTTGCGGCGCACCTGCGCCTTGAGACCGAGTCGAACCTGCTCGGCGGTGGCCCAACCTTTTTTTATTAGCACTGCACCGTAGCGCATTCCTGGCGGTGGCGGCTCGGCCAAACTCTTCTTGTAGGTGGCGGCGTCGAGCACACCCATTTCGTGCAAGACCTTGCCGATCGGCTCGGCGGTGCCGGGCAAATTGACCATCACCGGAAATCCCTGTCGGAAATAGATCTCGTGTGCACCCTGGCGCGCGGCGATGCGCAACACGCCGGTCGATTGAGCTGCAAACAGCGTCTGCAAAAGAATCGGCAGCGCCTCGTCCTCGAGTCGGCCAGCGGTGACAGAAGAAACCACGGCATAATTGTATCATGTTAGATTGCACACGTGCTGCCGACAGAGATCCTTGGACTCTTGCGATCGACCATCACCCTGCGGTGGGAGGATGGCCACGAGACGATCTATCCGGCGCGTGCGCTGCGCTTAAGCTGCCGCTGCGCGCACTGCATTGAGGAGACCTCGGGAAGGCCCCTGCTTGACCCGACGACGGTGCCCGAAAATCTTCGCGCCCGTTCGATTCAGCTGGTCGGTCAGTACGCCATCCAGATCGAATGGTCCGACGGCCATGCCACCGGTCTATACACTTTTGCCAATTTGCGAGAACGCTGCCCCTGCGCCACTTGCGAAGCGAAACGAAGTTAATTTAAGAGACGAGGCCGCTCTCCCGCCACCTCGCCGAGTTCGTCTTCGACGTCAAGGCCTGGCGACAGCGCGCGCAGTCGCTGCAGCACCGCGTGTAGACGAAGATCGTCACCGCGGCTGCGATAGATCGCGCGCAGATTGGCGAGCATGCGGATGAGGATCTCGCTCTTTTTCGCCGGGCGCATCACCTCGGCTGGCGGATGTTCGTCGCGGCCAGTCGCGATGCGATACAGATCGCGCAGATCGCTTTCCGCCACCACGTGGCCGTTATAGGCGTCGACGATGATGCGACCAGCCCGGCTGCGTACTTGCAAAAGGAAATGACCAGGAAAGGCGATGCCCTGCGCATTCAAACCGATCCGCAAACCGACTTCCATCCAGATCAGCGAAAGCGTGATCGGAATGCCGACGCGCCGAGCGAGCACGTCGTTCAGAAAACTGTTGCGCGGATCGTAATAGTCCTCTTCGTTGCCGCGAAATTTCTCCACCGTCCCCATGTAGTAAAGCAGCGCTTCAACCCGCTCTCTGTCACTCTTGGCGCCGCGGTGTACCAGGTAAGCCTCGGCCGACTCGGCCAAGTGATCAAATTCGTCCATCCAATGATCGACATCGAGCTCGTTGTGTTCGATTTCGGCGACCAGTAGCGCGGTGCGAATCAGATCGATCTCGAGTTCGGGGCGGCAAGCCAAGTGGGCAAAAAGTCGAACCTCGGTCTCCATGCCGCGCAACCTAGATCAAAACTTTTGCTGGATACAACAAATTTGTTAAAAAACTTATCGTTCACGCTCCCGCGCCCCGCTCGTCCTGAGCTTGTGCTTCGACAAGCTAAGCATAATCGGGGGGACTTATGGCCGCTCATCCTGAGCCTCCTGAGCCTGCCGAAGGGCGAAGGACGCTCCGCTGCGCTCAGGGTGCACGAACAGGGCGGGCGTGAACGCTTACAAGTTTTTTAGCGCCGAGTGATTTTCCAGGCGTTGTGGATGCGCTGATCCCTGTCAAAGTCAAAAGGTATCGTCTTGGGGGTGATGTTTTCGATCACCAACGCCTGTTCGAGCTCCGCTGCCATTTTGAAGCGGCGAAAATGGTTGGAAAAAAAGATCGTGCCGCCGTCACGCAACAGCCTCGCACTCGAACCAATCAGGGCGACATGATCGCGTTCGACGTCAAACGTCCCTTCCATGCGCTTGGAATTGGAAAAAGTAGGCGGCGACAAAAAGATGACATCGAATTTCCGGTTCTCGCTTGCAAGCCACGTCATGCAGTCGGCGCGCACCAGCTGGTGCGGCGTTCCGCGCAGATGGTTGAGCTCGAGATTGCGCTGTCCCCAATCGAGATAGGTCTGCGATAGATCGACGCTTACCGTCGAGCGCACTCCAGCTTTGGCAGCCAGCACAGTCGCACTGCAAGTGTACGCAAATAGGTTGAGCAGATGTTTGTCTTTGGCTGCGTCGGCCACCATCGCGCGCAAGCGCCGATGATCGAGAAACAGACCGGTGTCGAGATAGTCGGCAAGATTGACCAGCAACTTGCAATCAGCCTCGCGCACCGGCCGAAAATCGCCGGACTCGCCGTGGCGGCCGTACTGAGTCGTCGGGCGTTGCCGCCGGCGGATTTTGAAAAAAACGTCTTTCTCTGAAAGGTCAAACACCCGCGGCACGATCTCCTGCACCGCGCGCAGCCGCGCTTCGGCGTGCGCTTGATTGACGGTCTTCGGCGCTTGATACTCCTGCACGTGCACCGCACCATCGTAAAAATCAACGGCTACCGCATATTCGGGAAGATCGGCATCATAGACCCGGTAACAGAAAACTTTCTCTCGCTGCGCCCATTTTTTCCGGTGCGCCAAGTTCTTGCGCAAGCGATTTTCAAACATCTCCGACGACGATCGAGCAATCGGCTGCCGCCAACGCGGTTCGCTCACAGGCGGCGTATCATGGATGCGAAACTCGAGGAGCCGGCATTCGATCGGTCCGTTAAAAAAAATCTTGCGGCTCGAACTGCGCAACCCAATATGGGTAGAGAGATCGTGATGAGGCGCCAGTACTTGGGCGGTCCAGCCTAGAAATTTCTGCCGGAGCACATTGCCGAGCGTTTCGTAAAGCGTCACCAATTCCTCGGCTGTCGACAAGCGCTCGCCATAGGGCGGATTGGTGATCAGCATTCCTTGCTTGCCCTCCGGCGGCGCCGCTTGATCGAGAGCGCGCCGTTCAAAATGAATCAGATGTGAAACCCCCGCAGCGTCGGCACTTCGCTTGGCGTCCGCGATCGCTGTAGCGTCGGAGTCGAAGCCATACAGAGGGGGAACAATCAGCCGCTCACCCTGAGCGGAGCGTCCTTCGACAGGCTCAGGATGAGCGGCCATAAGCCCACCCCGATGATGCTGAGCTTGTCGAAGCACAAGCTCAGGGCGAGCGGATTGTCGCAATTCGTTCCACCGCGTCTCGTCGTGGTGGCGCCAGCTCGAAAACCCAAAGCGCTGTCGAAAATAACTGGGGGCACGGCCAAGCGCGATCAGCGCCGCCTCAATCAGTAGAGTGCCCGAGCCGCACATCGGATCAACCACCGGCCAACCCTCTTTTGCCAGCTTCGGCCACTCGGCCGCCAATAGCAGCGCGGCGGCGAGATTTTCCTTCAGCGGCGCAGCATGCTCGGAACGGCGATAGCCGCGACGATGCAAGCTCTCGCCCGACAGATCGAGACTGAGCTCGCATTGATCCTCAAAAAGATAGGCGTGGAGGCGAATGTCCGCCGCGGCCACGTCTATAGACGGACGATCGCCGGTCGCGACGCGAAACTGGTCAACAATGGCGTCTTTGATTTTGAGCGCGATAAAATGCTCATGCTGAAGCTGAGAGCGGTTCGCGATCGCGTGCACCGCAAACCGATCGTCGACGGAAAAATGGCTCGACCAAACCGTCCGCTGCACCCCCGCGTAAAGATCTTCCGGCGTCGGCGCAGAAAAACGATCGAGCGAAACCAAGACCCGGCTAGCCAGTCGCGACCATAAGCAGGCGCGATAGCCGGCTTCAAGTTCTCCCGAAAAAGCGACGCCGCCCGGTCCCTCTTCGCCAGCGATGCCGAGCGCGCGCAATTCGGCTGCAAGATAGGGCTCGACGCCTTTGGGTGCGGTGGCAAAAAAACGCATGTCAGCCATCCGCTCGCCCTGAGCCTGTCGAAGGGTCGTCCTGAGCCTCCCGCTCGCCCTGAGCTTGTCGAAGGGTCAGCATGATCGGGGGATCCCGACTCGCGCGGGGTGGGTGTAGAGATTCATCGCCGCACCGCGAACAAAACCGACCAGCGTGAGCCCCATCTCCGCCGCCAAATCGACGGCCAAAGAGCTCGGGGCCGAGACACTGGCCACCATCGGTATTTTGGCGGCGGCGGCCTTTTGCACAATTTCAAAACTGGAACGGCCGCTCACCACCAGCAGCTCGGCCGAACTGAGAAGATCGCGTTCGAGTAGCGACCCGATCGCTTTGTCGACGGCGTTATGGCGACCGACATCCTCGAAAGAGGCCAAAACTTCGCGTCCAGAAAAAATCGCCGCCGCGTGGACGCCGCCAGTGCGCGAAAAATTGGGCTGCAGCGCTGCCAATCGTTCGACTGCCGATGCAACGTCTTGCTGAGAAAGCGCCACTTGGTCGGTTGCAAGCGGCGACAAGCGTTTGCGTAAGTGTTCAATCGAACGACGACCGCAGACCCCACACGACGCCGAAATCGGAACATACCGCCGCGAATCAAGCAGCCGCTCAATCGCGATCGGTTTGCCCGGCGCCGAACGCACATCTATGACATTGCCAAAATCTTCGTCGCCCGGCCGTCCACATGGAGCAATCGAGCTGACATCGCCACCATCTTGAATCAACCCTTCGGCGAGCAGAAAGCCGAGCGCCAGACGAGCATCGTCCCCCGGCGTCCGCATCGTCACTGCCAAGGTTTCACCATCGACCCGAATTTCGAGCGGCTCCTCGACGGCAAGGTCGTCGGTGACACTGGTGGTGGCATCGGAATCGAGTCGAACGATTGGGCGGGAGACAATCACTGCGCCCCCATACCGCAAAACTTCTTTGTAAAGAAGCGCAAAGTTCGTCTATGCTATGGCCCATGTTTGATCTGACCCTGACCGAAGAGCAAGAAGCCCTTATCAAAACCGCACGAGATTTTGCCCGCTCCGAGATTGCGCCCGTCGCTGGCCATCTCGACGAGGAGGGCAAATTCCCGCAAGAAATTTTGACCAAGGCGTTTCAGACCGGCCTGCTCAATTTCGAGGTGCCCGAGGCGTATGGCGGGCTCGGCCTGTCGTGCCTGACCCACTCGCTGATTCTCGAAGAGATCGCGTGGGCTTGCTGCGGCGTCAATACTACGCTGGCGGCCAATATGCTCGGCGCGATGCCGCTCATCATTGCTGGCAATGAGGCACAAAAGAAAAAATATCTGTCGTCGCTGACCGCCGGAAAAAATGGCGAGCCGGTATTTTGCGCCTACGCTTGTTCTGAGCCCGACGCCGGCAGCGACGTTGCCGGCATGCGCACCAAAGTCGAGAAAAAGGGCGACGGCTATGTCTTGAACGGCCAAAAACGCTGGATCACCAACGGCGGCGTCGCCACTTGGTTCACCACGTTCGGCACCTTCGATCCCAAGCTCAAACACAAGGGTATCACCGCGTTTGTCGTCGATGCCGCATCGCCCGGGGTCAAGATCGGCAAAAAAGAGAACAAGATGGGGCAGCGGGCGTCGATGACCAGCGACATCGTTTACGAAGACGTGTTTGTGCCCAAAGAAAATCTGATTGGCGAAGAGGGCGCCGGCTTCAAAGTCGCGATGAAGACCTTCGATCGCTCGCGTCCATGGATTGCCGCCGGAGCTGCCGGCATCATCAAGCGATCGCTCGACGAGTGCCGTGCCTATTCACTTGAGCGCAAGGCCTTCGGCGTGCCGATCGCGCAACATCAAGCGGTGCAATTCATGCTCGCCGAAATGGCGATCGCGTACGAGACCACTCGGCTTCTCTGCATGAAAGCCTCGTGGATGGTCGATCAGGGAAAACTCGATTCTATCGTCTCGGCGTACGCCAAAGCCTACGGCGCCGATGCCGCGATGAGAGTGACCACCGACGCAGTGCAAATTTTTGGCGGCTACGGCTATACCAAGGAATATCCGGTCGAGAAACTGATGCGCGATGCCAAGCTTTTGCAAATCTACGAAGGCACGTCGCAGATCCAGCGTATGGTGATCGCCAAAAATCTATTGTCGCAAGAAAAGTAAACCGTGGTCACATGGTCCTCCGGCGTACACATCGTTGGCACACCGATCTGGTGCGACGTGGTGCGCGAGCACGAGGTGAGCTTTCTTTCGGGCCTCGCTCCGCTTCCTTGGCCACGTCGCGGCAGCAAACAAGCGCGGGTCATTTGCACTGCTGAAACTGCTCAATTTTTGCGCGCGCTTGATCGATTGCCATCGCAAGATGTGCTGGTATCGCCGTTTGGTCGCCCGATCCTGCTCGGAAGATTGAGACTGGAACTTTTGCCGTCGGGACGCCATCCCGGCGCCGCGCAACTGCTGGTCGAGGTGAAAGGAAAAAAGATTCTTTATGCGGTGGGCGTCCGACCGGAGTCGCCGCTGACCCAAGTGCGCGGCTGCGACGCTCTGGTGTTGGAACCGAGCTACCTGCGGCTGTCGCCCGACAACCTCGTCGGCTGGGTCCAAAAACACCAACCCGGCGTCATCATTGCGTCGCTGTACGGCGAGCTGGTGGAAGTCGCGCGGATATTGAAGATCGAGGGTGTGCGACTGCGAACGCCCAAGCGCAGCCATCGACTTTTGCTCGAATCGGGCGCGCTACAGTGGCGAGGTAAACTTGATAGGAACGAAATTCTGCTCTGGCCTCAAGAGATGAAGAACGCTCCCAAACAATTTCCCCGTCTCGATGTGCAAACCATCTGCAAACCAGAAAGCTCGTTGCTGATGCAGTTTGCCCGCTCCACCGGCGCATGTGATGTCTATTTTGTCGGCGAACTGACTCGAGAGGTTGCCCTCCTGTATGCCACTGCAAAAATGCGCACCCACCCCCTCTCGCCACCTCAGCAGATGGGTTTGTGGATTTGAAAAACTGAAGGTCCGAAGGTCCGTCAGTTTTGTCGTGGGCGTGGGCGTGGGCGTAGGCGAATCAGCGACAGAAAGCGGCAATGCACAGTAGGAAAATGCGCGCCGGTGTTTTGTCGATGCGGCGCGTGTTTTGAGTCGCCACATGTGTCTTGCGCCACCGCTTGCTCCACCGTCGGCGGCCGGTACGGATTTTCGTTTCACGCCCACGAGTATGAAGTGGCGTTGGCGTCAAGCACAAACTTTCCCCTCTGCGCATTTTTCTAGTAGCGCCTTTGTTTTTT
>JAHFDU010000141.1 GCA_023248835.1 Myxococcales bacterium
ACCCGCACCAAGATGCTGAGATCGCCAGCCGCACCACCGCCTTTTCCTGGCTCACCCTGCCCCGGCACTCGGCGGGTACTGCCATCTTCAGTGCCGCTTGGGATCGACACTTCGAATTCGCGTTCGCTCGAGACGACACCGACGCCGCGGCAGCGCTCGCACGCTGCGGTGACAATCTTGCCGCGCCCGCTGCAGGTAGCACAGCGTTTTCCGAGCGAAAAAAAACCCTGTTGCATTTTCACTTCGCCGCGACCAGCGCACGCGCTACACGTCTCGAGGCCACCGGTACGCGCGCCCGATCCAGTGCAGTCCGCGCACTCGACTTGTGAATGGAAACGAATCGTCTTCTTGCAACCGAGCGCCGCCTCTTCGAAAGAGAGCTCAAGCGAGTAACGAATGTCGCGCCCGGCCACTTTGCCGCGTTTTTTTCCCAGCAAGTCGCCGAACAAATTTTCAAATAGTTCGCCAAAACTTTTGACGTCGAACAGATCACCGACGCCCTCAAAACCGCGTCGGTCGTAGCGCGCCCGCGTCTCCGGCTCGCTCAGCACGGTGTAGGCCTCCGAGACCTCTTTAAACTTTTCTTCCGCCTCGGGATTGCCGGGATTCTGATCGGGATGAAAGCGCATCGCCAATTCGCGATAGGCGCGTTTGAGCATCGCCGCGTCCGCATCTCGCGGAACGTTTAAGACGTCGTAATAGTCCCGTTTGGCCATCGCGCGTGCTTGTAACACAAATTTTTGCGCGGCCGCTGCTTTCTTGGGCGTGGGCAAGAAGTCGCTCACCGAAACCGATGGCGACGTGGACAAGGCGATCGAGTATTTGCGCAAGGCGGGGCCCGCCGCTGCTGCCAAAAAGGGCCGGTCGCATCGCCACCGAAGGCGCGGTTGCCTATCCACCGCTGTCGCCGAGTCTGAGGAGAAGATGGGGGGCCTCGTCAACGCGGGGTGATTCGGGTAGACTCGCACGCATGCAGGCCCGCCGCGCACTCCTCGCTGCCCTCCTCGTGCCGCTCGCCGCTCTCGCCGCCGCCCCACGCGTCGAGGCGGTCCTGTGCCGGAAGATCGTCGATGACAAGCCGTTCGACGTGACGACGACGTTCCCGCGCGACGCCGCCGCTCTGCACGGCCACTGGAAGTCGAAGGATGGGCGCGAGGGGATGGTGGTGCGCACCGTCTGGATCGCCGAGGACGTGGGCAAGCTGGCCCCGCCCAACACGAAGGTCAGCGAGAACGCGACCAGGCTCGGCAAGGGCCTGACCGGGACCAGGGGCGATTACTGGTACAGCGCGTTCTCGCTGTCGCGACCGACCAGCGGCTGGCCGGTCGGGAAGTACCACGCCGAGATCTGGTTCGACGCAGAGCTGGTCAAGACGCTGCGCTTCACCATCAGGTGACCGCATGACGACAACGCCGCCGCCGCTCTCCCATCGTCCAGGTCTAGGTGCGCACCCGCGACCTCGACGCCGCCGCGCGCTTCTACGGCGCGCTGGCCAACGAAAGTGAAACGGCAACACAGAGCGATGTGCTTGACCGTTCAGAACGCTCCCCGCAAGTGTTGGCGCTTCGGCGCCAGCGCAGACGGCTCGAAGAGCCTTATTTGGCGTATCAGGCGTCACGGTGAGACGCTCGGCCTCGGCGGGCGAATCGCTCAAAACTTTCTAGATGCCCCCCGAGTAGCTTCCTGGCCGCGCCCAGTGACATTGTTTTCAAATCTTTCGGCAACCATTTTGGATACGGCGTTACTCGGTTGATGTGTTTGCCGCTCGGCAGATGTTCCTGTTGCACGCGATCGAGCTGCCGTGAGGAAAGAAGTTTCGCCGTCGCCAGCGTTCGCAGCGCCGGCCACAGGCGACGATGGACGTAGGTGAGCTTTCCCGCCACCAGACGGCAAGTCACCACGTCGTCGTCGTCATCGATCGCTGACAGGGCGCGAAAGATCTGTTTACCGGCGGGATGAGACCACCAGCTGCCGGAAATGGCTTCGCCTGCGACCGCCTCCGCCACCGACGGTATCTTGGGATGGCGCGCCGAGTGCAGGACGATGCCGCGCTGTTTGACGAACGCGCGCGCCTGTTTCAGCGTCACTGTTTGTGCGCGATCAGCGCCGCGCCACCGAGGAAGCCGGCCGAATCGCCAAGCGCAGTTTCGACCATCGCGAAATTCTCGGCCGCCGGGCGATTGATCGCGTCTTGAATAATCAGCGAGGTGCGGCGGCGCAATTCAGGCGCGCCCTGCCACATACCCCCGCCGAGAACCAGGCGCGTCGGATTGAGTAGCGTCACCGCTGCGGCCAACACCAGGCCGAGCTTTTCCGAGATCTCGTCCCACAACGCTGTCGCGTAGTCATCGCCTTCGCTTGCCGCTTGATCGAGATGGCCAGCGTGCACCTGATCGAGACCGCCAGCGATCTCGAGCGCACGACTTTTTTGCGTCTTGAGCTCTTCGCGCGCCCGCGCTTGAATGTTTTTTCCCGACGCGTAGGCCTCGATGCAGCCGCGCTGCCCGCAGCCGCACTGCCGCCCGTTTTGCACGACGCGGGTGTGACCGATTTCGCCGGCGAGATGATTGGCGCCAACATAGAGTTTTCCGTCGACGATGAGTCCCGATCCAATCCCGGTGCCGATGTACACACACAGCACGTCGCGCTCGCCCCGGGCGCCACCATACATCGCCTCGCCGTAGGCAATTGAGTTGAGATCGTTGTAGAGCTCAATTTTCTCGCTGCGGCCACTGCGCCGCTCAAGCGCGGTTTGCAAGATGTCGCGAAAAGGAACTTCGCGCCAACCAAAGTTGGGCGCGTTCGAAACCACGCCGGTCCAGCCGCGCAACATGCCGGCAAAACCGATGCCGACGCCGACACGCTCGCGACTGGGATCAACCTGCGACACCACGTCGGCCACCAGCTCGGCGACGCGATCGGGCTGCTTGTCGAGGACTTTGGCTTTGGTTTCCGCACCGACCACTGCGCCCTTGTCAACATCGACCAGCGCCGCGCGCGCGTGCGTGCCACCGAGGTCCACTCCGACTGCCAGAGTCATGCCGGCACACCTCTTTCAATGGTTTTCAATTCGCCTTCGACAAATTTTATGATCGCGTGGTGACCACGAAAAGGAAAGGCTGCTCAATTGTGCTCACCGTCCCAGATCGGATCAAGAGCAAATTGACCCAAAACCAAAATTGACCAAATTGACTTTGCTGAAATAAATTAATATGGTTGATTCAACCTCGCGATCTGCGCGCCCGCCCAATGGCAAGGACCGCGGCGGGCGCATGATTGTTGTCAACAAAGCCCGGGAACCACAGTGCGGTCGCGGTGGATTTTATCAACGGAACCGGAAGGAGGCCACATGCGACACTTGCTCCCGTTCGCCTGCGTCACGCTGCTCGCTCCCGCCGTACGCGCCCAGCAGCTCCCGGGCACCATCGGCGACGCGCAGCGCAACGCGCAGAACGTCTACGACTTCGTGCGCGGCGACGCCTACCGGCAACAGATGAAGAAGCTGGAGGAGTCCTCCTGGCTCGCCGGACAGGTGAGTTACTGCCTGCGCGACGTCGGCGAGGCGCTCAAGGGCAACCCGCCCTCAACCCTGGTGCCGCTCAAGGCGGGCGGCGAGAGCAAGGAGTTCACCCTCGGCCAACTGCGCGACGAGGTGTGCAAGCCGGTGCAGGCGGAGCTAGAGCAGCGCAAGGCGCTCGGCCCGGTGTTCCAGACCGCGTCGAACGCCATGAACCAGCTCGCCGCCATCGAGTCGGGGCGCACCAGCGAGGCGCAGCTCGCCCTCGCCACCGACGGCGCCAAGGCCTGCGTCACTGCGGCTGACATGGCGCTCGCCGGCGGCGTCCCGGGCGCGAAGGCGTTCGAGGTGGCGGGCCAGGAGATGACGCTCGCCGAGGTGAAAGAGAAGTGCGCCGGCGCGAGCAAGGCCGCCGAGGCCATCGCAGCCAAGGTGAAAGCCGAAGAGGAAGCGAAGTTCGCGCCCTGGACCAAGGCGCTCAGAGACGACAAGCTCAAGGTCTTCAACGATACCTACCGCAAGGGCATGAATGTCTACGGCGGCGGCGGCAGGGTGCTGAAGAGCCCCGAGGACTTCAAGGGAGCGTCGGCATGGTTCACCTACGGCGTGAACCGCGACGGGATCCAGCCGCGCTGGTCGCTCGACATCTACCGCTGGAAGGGGATGAAGAAGGCCGGCGTGTCGACCAAGAACGGCGCCGGAGACGAGCCGCCGTCGTCGGCGTTCAAGTAGCCGTCACGGGTGACGAGCACGCGCCGCGGCTCGAGCCGCGCTGGAAACCCGAAAAAAAAAGAGGTCGCTACTTTTCGCGCTTGAGCAGTTTGCGCGTCACTTCAGATCCGAACTCTTGCATCATTAAGGCCTCGAGCGTGCGCTGAAGCGCCACTCTCTCCGCTGCAGACGCGTAAACAAACTCGATTCCCATTCCGGGCGGCTCTGCGCCCGCGTCCTCGATGGTGCGAACCCATTTCACCACTCCGCGAATCTGCAGCGGCGCCGCCAGTCTCGGCGCGTTCAATTCAAACACAAACTCAGTGCCCACCGGCAGCACCTTGTCGGTGCGAATAAACGTGCCGCCGCTTGAGATGTTGCTGGCGTATTCGGCGAGCAACGAATTCATGCGCTGATACTCAACCTTGAGTACGATCGGTGCGCGGTCGTTTTGGCGGCGATCATCGGTCATGGCGATTTCCACAATTGCGCTCTCGGCCATTCCAAGCTATTCGATGCGACAGCATGCAGTCAATCAACCACCTCGGGAAAAAGCGACTGCTGATCTTGGCCGCGCTGCTGGTCATCTTTGCGCTCATTCTGTGTGCGCTGCCGCTCGGGCAGCTGCTTGGCTATGAATTTTGCGCCGCCTTGGCGCTGGCGTCGAGTTTTGTCTCGGTCCTGGTCGGCATCGACGCGGTGGCAGAGCCGATACAGTCGGTTGCAAACCTGGCCCTGCGCGCGACCCTTCGCTCCTCGGCGCTGCTGCTGCTGCCCCTGCTCACAAGCTTGCTCAATGCGTTTCGGGTGCGCAATTGCAACCTTTCGGCCGGATTGATCTGGTTCCTGATCTTGCCGCTGTTCTCGGCGTTCTTCGGAGCGGTGACGGGTGTGATAGCCAGAACCCTCTTTCGTCGCTCAGTGGCGCACGCCGCCGGACTGTTTTTTGTACTCGCTTCGCTCGGTATCGCAGTGTGGCGCCTGTACGCTGCGCCCGCTATTTTTATTTTCGATCCGTTTCTCGGTTATTTTCCAGGCTCGCTCTATGACGAAGCGGTCGCGCCTCCCAATGCCCTTTACTGGTCTCGGCTGTATCAGGTGTTGGTGGCGTTTTTTGCCATCGCGCTCGTCGAGTTGCTCAGAAAAAAAACATGGCGCCCGCTGCTGGTCGTGATTGCAAGTGGCGCCCCCGCTCTCGGACTATTCGTTGAACGCGGCGCCCTCGGCTTTGCCGTTTCCAAGGCCGCGCTTGAACGACGCCTCAGCGGCGAACGCAAGACCGAACACTTTGCCATCCATTTCTCGCCCGGCGGCGAGGTGCAAAAATCGATCGAGCTGTACGCCGGCGACGTCGAATTTCGCCACCATCAACTGACCGCCGCTTTCGGGCACGCACCGACGCCAACCATTCACGTCTACCTTTTTGAGTCGGCCCAGCAAAAACAGGCGCTGATGGGGGCCGGGCACACGTTTATTGCCAAGCCCTGGCGCTACGAAGTTTATCTCCAGCACGAAGCCTTTCCTCACTCGGTGCTGAAACACGAACTCGCTCACGTTTTCGCTGGCGACTTCGGCGACGCGCTGCTTCACCTCGCCAGGCGCGGGCTTGCGATCAACATGGGTGTGGTCGAGGGAGTCGCGGTGGCGGCAGAATGGCAAACCGATCCACTCTCGCCCCATCAACTGGTTCGCGTGCTCGACACAGCGCATCTGCGGCCCGCGCTTGCGGAGGTGATGTCGAGCCGTTTTCTCTCTCTGCCAGCGACGCGGGCTTACGCGACAGCAGGAAGTTTTTGCCGTTTTCTGCTCGACACTTATGGATCGGAGAAACTCGGCAATCTGTACCGACGCGGCGGCGGTATCGACGACTTTGTGCCGGTATACGGGCGAAGTTTCGCTGCGCTCGAAAAGGAGTGGTCGCATTTTCTCGATTCCGTCGAAGTGGCTGCCGATGAAGCGCAACTGGTCACCGAAGCACTGCGGCGACCCAGTGTTTTTCATCAAGTCTGCGCACATGAACTGGCGCTGCGCAGAGAAGAAGCTCGGCGCGCTCTCGGCGCCGGAAAGTCCGAGCACGCGCTACAGCTTTGGCAATCGGTTTGCCACGACGACAACGACGATCCGCGCAATCTCTACGAGCTCGCTATCGCACTCTCGGCGGCAGGACGGGCCGCCGAAGCGCGTGCCACGATTGAGAGAGTCTTGCATCATCCCAAAGCCGCGATCACTCTATTGGCTGATGCCCACGCGCTGCTCGGCGACTTGGCATTTCTCGAGGACAAATGGTCAGAGGCCGAAGCCAGCTATCGACAGGCGAGTTCGCTCCCGGTGGACGCCGCGCTGTCGCGGCTCTCTACCGTCAAGCGCATCGCGGCAGCAGAAGCCGATCCAGAGGCACGCCGCCAACTGCGACAATTTCTGCTCAAGCGACCCCCGCGCGAAGCAGCACTTGAGGTGTACGATTTGCAGAAGCTGGTCGAGCGCGCACCGAAAAAGGGCCTGTACTTGTACTTGCTGGCTCGACAACTGGTGGCCGGTGGCGAGTACGTCGACGGAGCGGCACTGCTCTCACGCTCGCTCTCCATCGGTCTTCCCGACCGGCGCTTTTTTCGCGAAGCTCAGCGATTACAAGGGATCGCTTTTTTTCACCGGCAACAATTCGAAAGCGCCGAACGGGCGTTCGCGGCTATAGAGGCTGATGACTGGACGGAACGTTGCCGCTTCATTGGCAAACTTTCACCGTCTGTCCGTTCACGATAGCGTTCTTGCACTCAGTGCCTTCTGCGCAATCTTCCGGCGCGCAGCACTTCTTGTGGCAATCGCAGGTGTTGAAGGTGCAGCTGCCAATCCCCCGAATGCAAGAATAAGCACTGGGACAGGGGCAGTGTTGAGAGACCACCGACGGGCCCATGCCGGGAGTGCAGGTGGACCCGATCGGACGACAGGACGACTGCGCGCCCACATCGGCACAAGAAAATCCGTCCGGACACTCGCAATCGCTGCTGCAGGTTTGGTCGACACAAGTCGCAGAGACGCAGAGCTGGTTGTTGCTGCTGCAATCCGTCGGCACGTCGCACGGTTCGGCGATCGGCCGGATACAACTGCTGCCGGCGTCTCGACTGCAATTCGAATTGGGATCGCAGCAAACCCCGGCGCGACAGACGAAATCGAGCGGGCAGCTCATCATTGGGCCGCAGTGAAACAGGCCCGATTCCAAATGCGGGCTGAAACAGGCGGCCAAGGACAGCAGCAGAAACGTACCTCTCACGCAGTCCACCATAGCAGACAACCCGCCGACTGTCAGTTTGGCAGCGCGCCGCGCAAGAGCGGCAAATTGATCTTGGAGGGATGATTGGCGTCGCGCAGGATGCAATGCGTCGCAGGGTGAAAGTCGGACGCTTGGGCGTGGTAGATGTCGACAAAGGTTTGAGGGTTGCGATCGACCAGTGGAAACCAACTCGACTGCACTTGCACCATGATTTGGTGACCGCGACGAAATGCATGGTTGACGTCAGGCAGTGAAAAGCGAATCCGTGTCGGCGTCTGCGCAACGAGCGCTGTGGATCGATCGAGGCCGTCGCGAAATTTCGCTCGCATCACTTCCGCTCGCACCAGCTGTTGATAGCCGGCCATGCGAGCACCGCTTGGGTTGGGGTCGGGATCGACCACAGTGGCTGGATAAACGTCGATCAGCTTGACGACAAAATCGGCGTCGCTGCCAGTGGTGGTGATCCACAGATCGGCCTCGAGCGGCCCGGCCAGCACCATTTCATCGTTCAATTCGGTGCTGGCATAAGTGACGACATCGGGGCGCCGCGCCGCAAAACGTTGGTCTGCAGTCATGTACTCGAAAAAGCGCTGGAGCGCGTACTTGTCGATGTAGGGCACCGGATGGCTGGGGTCGCTGACGTATTGATCAAACCCGCTTGCCGCCGTCGGTGCCGCCGACTTGAGCGCGCCCGCAGCATCGAAGAACAGCGAGGCAGTTTTGACTTGGCGCGGCGGCCACACCTCGTAACTGCGCCACTCGTTTGATCCGGTTTCGTACATCCAGGCTTCGGGAGGCGGCGGCAGCGGAGCGTCTTTGAGGTAGTGCTCAAAAAAGGGCAGCTCGATTTTTTCTTGGTAAAACTTGGAGGTCTTCATCCCGAATTGCACGTCGCCCAAACGATCACCGTCGGTGCGCAACCAACCGCCATGCTTCCACGGCCCCATCACGATGGTGTTTGCGGCGCCGCGATTCTGTTTCTCAATCGCCCGATACGTCGCCAGCGTCCCGTACAAGTCCTCGCAATCAAACCACCCACCGACGGTAAGGATCGCCGGCTTGATGTTCTTGTAATGCGGCAGCGGATCGCGCGCGCGCCAGAAATCGTCGAGCACGCCGTGCTCCATCTCGTCTTTCCAAAAAGCCAACTTGCCCTTGAAATAGCGTGCGTCGGCGTTGCTGAGCGGTCCCATTCGCAAAAAGAAATCGTACAGATCTCCGCTCTGGTAATCGAACGGATCGGCCCATTTTGTCGTCGGCTCGGGTCGAGGCACCCCGAACACCGCATCGAAGCCAAACGTCTCGGCCAAAAAGAACGCACCGTTGTGGTGCACATCGTCGCCCGAAAACCAATCGGTCACCGGCGCCTGCGGCGACACCGCTTTAAGTGCGGGGTGGCCCGAGAGCGCGCCAACCGCCGCGTAGAAACCGGGATAGGAAATGCCCCACATCCCGACGCGACCGTTGTTCGGCAGCCGGTGGAGCAACCACTCGATGGTGTCGTAGGTATCGGTGGTTTCGTCGACATCGCTCGGCGTCTTGCTCGCTCCGATAGGGCGAATGTCGACAAATTTTCCCTCTGACATCATGCGACCGCGCACGTCCTGCTGCACGAAAATGTAGCCCGAGCGAATTAGCGCCGCCGAACTGAAATTGCGCAGCGCGTACTCGGTTTTCGGCGTCGGCGTGTTGTCGACACCATAGGGAGTGAGCCCGTAGGGAGTTCGCACCATGAGAATCGGATAGGTGCGGCTGTGATCCTTGGGAACATAAGCGACCGTGTACAAGTGCACGCCGTCGCGCATCGCAATCCGAAATTCGCTCTTGGTGTAGTACTCCCGCAGCGCCTGCGCCACCGCGCTGGGATCGTTCAGCTCTTGCGCAATCAGCGGAGCGGCTGGTGGCAGCGGCAAAGGCTTGGCCAGCCCAGACCCTGACACCAGCCCGAACACGAGCACTGCGGACGCGATCATTTTCATAAGGTGACTATCCGGAAGCGGAAAGCGGCGGCTGTGACTTCGCCGGCGGCGCGTTGCCCACAGGTTGGTTGACGCGCTCCTTCAGTTCTTTGCCAACCTTAAAAAACGGCAATCGCTTGGGATGCACGCTGACCGGCACGCCGGTACGAGGATTGCGCCCTTCGTACTGCTTGTAGTGGCGGATTTCAAAGCTACCAAATCCGCGAATCTCAATT
>JAHFDU010000142.1 GCA_023248835.1 Myxococcales bacterium
GCAGTCCGGTCCTTTTGTCGACTAGAAGATGGTCAAAGTAGCGCTGTGCGAGGTCGGACATGGCCCGACATGGTGGCAGGGATCAGAGAAACAAACCACTTTTTTCGGATTACGCGGATTCGGCGACGGGTGGAAGCGGGATTGGATCTTCGCTGAAAGCGGGGGGCAGGTCGTCCACCTTGGGGATAGGATGTTCTCCCGACGGCGGCGCCAAACCGAGCGCGCCTGTCGCGATACAGACCCATAAGAAACGACGCACCTGCATTTTTTCACCTCACAGCTCCCTGGTAGAGCAGGCGCCGTACCAACCTTGTTTCCTATGATTTCGAGTAGTTATATAGACCAAGTGGGGTCTGTTGGCCCCGGTTTTTGGTGTGGGTATTGGGCGCACAAGTCCCGCCTTTCGCGGTCAAGGTAGGAATCTGGTGACGAAACAGCATTTTTTTTCTGCCGATAACTAAAGGGATCGAATCAAAGTCCGGATTCCGGATTGAGATAAACTGATCGCGAGGAGTGCATGGCTTTACTGCAGACACCACAACAGGGACAAGAAACACGCGCCGATGCGCCGGCAGCAGACCATCAGGCTGCAGAAAAAAATGTTCCCTCCAAACAGTTCTATCACCAGGGCGCGGCCCTGTACCAAAGTGGCGACTACCAGGCTGCGAAAGAGAATTTTCTCAAGGCCTATCGAACGTCAGACACTGCGATGCAAAAGGGCTGCATGTACCACAACATCGCCCGCTGCCACGAGCGCCTTGGCGACCTTGTGCAAGCAGCCAAAGATTTGCAGATGGCGATCGCCTGGTACGACGACGGGGACAGTCGACGTGAGCTCGATCGCCTCACCGCAAAGTTGACGCCCGAGCAGAAAGCGGAAGCCGGCAGCAGCGACGTTGTCTCCAAGCAAGAGTTTCTCATTGGGTCGCGTTTTTATGCCGAACAGCAGTACAAAGAGGCAATTCAGCACTTTAAAAAAGCCTACGCCAAGAATGCCAAACCGGAGATCCTTTACAACATCGGGCGGGCTTATCTCGAGTTACGTGGCTCCGACGAACCCGAAGAGGCGCTGCGCTATCTACGTTTGTACGTAACCATCAAGCCGGGCGACGACGGCGCAGAGCGGCTGATCCTCGATTTGTCCAAACAGAGTCCAACGCCGGGACACCATCCCAAGCAACATAGAATAGACCCCTTCCTGGAAGGGCAAGCCCTGCAAACTCACTGCAAGGGCGAGGATGCCTACACGGCCGGGAAATATGAGCTCGCCCTCGAGTGCTTCCTTCGCGTGTTGGCGGTGACCGAGTCCGCCGGCGCCTTTTGGAACTGCGCCAACGCCTACGAGAAATTAGGCGACAAGCAAAACGCGCTCTCTTGCTATCGCAGCGCCGCCGAAAGAGGCGAGAATCAGGCCAACCAAAGGATTGTCGCGCTCAGTAGCGGTAATGCCGCGCTGGTTCCGGAAAGTCTCTTCTAAGGGCAGCTGTACAAACAATCAGTGTCCCCTATACTGCAGCAGTGAGCATCGCTGCACTGCACCCGATTATTCAGCGCTGGTTTTTGCAGCGCTTCGGCACGCCAACCGAGGCGCAGGCGCTCGGCTGGGCAGAGATCACCAAGCGCAACGATACGCTGATCATGGCACCGACCGGGTCGGGCAAGACGCTGGCGGCATTTTTGGTCGGTATCGACGCTTTGGTGCGCGATGCGATCGAGGGCAGGCTGCAGGACCAGACGCGGGTGATCTACATTTCGCCGCTCAAAGCGCTGGGCGCTGACGTCGACCGCAATCTGGAAACGCCGCTACGCCAGATTGAACATTGCGCTGCCGAGATGGGTCGCCTGTTGCCGCCGATTCGCTCGGCGGTGCGCTCGGGCGATACCACGCAGAGCGAGCGCGCCAAGATCATTCGGCGGCCGCCGCATCTGTTGATCACCACGCCCGAATCGCTCTATCTCATGCTCACCTCCGAGGGTGGCCGGCGGGTGCTGCAAACCGCCGATACCATCATCGTCGATGAAATCCATGCCCTCTACGGGCAGAAGCGCGGCGCTCACCTGGCGCTCAGCCTCGAACGACTCGACGTGCTTTGTCGGAGGCGACTGTTGCGCATCGGACTTTCCGCCACTGCCGAGCCAGTCGCTCGGGTCGCCCATTTTCTCGTCGGCAGCGACGGCGAAAAACCGCGCCCCTGTGCACGGATCGACGCCGGTCGAGTCAAGCCGCTCGATGTCGCCATTGAAATCCCGCAAGAGACGCTCTCCGCCATCGCTTCGCGCGCCGCCTGGAACGACGTTTACAAACGCATTGGCGAGCTGCTTTCAGAACACCAGACGACGTTGATTTTTGTCCCTTCGCGGCGGCTGAGCGAACGAGTCGCCCATGATCTCGAGGCGCTGCTCGGCAAAGATCAAGTCGCGGCGCATCACGGCGCGCTGTCGAAAAGAACCCGCCTCTTGGTCGAGCGAAAACTGCAAAACGCCGAATTGCGCGCGGTAGTAGCCACCGCGTCACTCGAACTCGGCATCGACATCGGCGGGGTTGAATTGGTCTGCCAAATTGGATCGCCACGCTCTATAGCGGTGCTGCGCCAGCGCATCGGCCGCGCCGCGCACTCCGTCGGTGGCACGCCCAAAGGCCGGATTTTTGCGATGACCCGGGACGAGCTTGTCGAATGCGCCGCCGGAGTGCGCGCTCTCAGAAAAGGGCTCATCGACGAAGCCATCGATCGGCCGGCACCACTCGACGTGCTGGCGCAACAAGTGGTGGCAACTTGCTCGACCGGCGTGTGGCAAGAGCAGGAGCTGTTTGAACTCTGTCGTCGCGCCGCTCCTTATGCCGATTTGCCGCGGCCAGAATTTGATCAGGTGGTGACCATGCTGTCCGACGGTGTCTCGACGCGACGCGGTCGCTCGGGCGCGCATTTGCATTTTGATCGCGTCCACCATCGACTTCGTGATCGGCGCGGCGCCAAGCTGGCGGCGATCACCTCGGGCGGAACCATTCCGGAAAAGGCGGACTACTTGGTGATCGAGGAGCCGGCCGAACTGGTGGTCGGCACCATCGACGAGGACTTTGCCATCGAGTCGATGGCGGGCGACGTTTTTCTGCTCGGCTCCACCCCGTGGCGGGTGTTGCGGGTGGAAAATGGTCGGGTGCGGGTGGCGCCAGCGCCGGGGATGGCGCCCTCGGTGCCGTTTTGGAATGGCGAAGGACTGTCGCGCACCGTCGAGTTGTCGCAAGAGGTGGCGAACTTACGTGAAGCGATCTTGGCGCGGCCCGAGCGCGAAGAAGCAGTGCGCTGGCTCAGCGACAACTGTGCACTCAGTCGCCATGCGGCGGAGCAGGCACATCAATACATCATCGAAGGTGCGCAGGCGCTCGGTGCAGTGCCGACGCAGACGCGCATCATCGCCGAACGTTTCTTCGACGAGGCCGGCGGCATGCAGCTGATTTTGCACGCGCCGTTTGGCGCCCGCATCAACAAAGCGTGGGGCCTCGGCTTGCGAAAAAAATTCTGTCGCAGTTTTGACTTCGAATTGCAGGCGGCCGCCACCGACGATGCAATTTTACTTTCACTCGGGCCGCAACATAGTTTTCCGCTCGATGCGATTTTTGGATTTTTGGCGCCAGCGACTTTGCGCGACACGCTGCTGCAATCGGTGCTACGCACTCCCATTTGGGAGACCCGTTGGCGCTGGACAGCGATGCGATCGCTGGCCATTCTGCGCCACCAGCGCGGTCGCAAAACGCCGCCGCCGATTTTGCGCATGCGCGCGGCTGACCTGTCCGCCGCGATCTTTCCGGCGCTCGCCGGCTGCCAGGATAACCACGGCGGCGGGGACTTGGAAATTCCCGATCATCCACTGGCGACCGAAACCGCGCGCGACTGTTTGCAAGAGGCGATGGACGCCGACGGACTTTGGCGCGCGCTTACCGCCATCAGCGACGGCAAAATCGAATGTTTGTCGCGCGACACGGTGGCGCCGTCGCCGTTTGCTGCCGCGATTTTGAACAGCGCGCCCTACACGTTTCTCGACGACGCGCCGCTGGAAGAGAGGCGGGCGCGACAAGTGGCGACCTCGCGAGCAGGCGAAGCGCGGCCACAAGACTTGACCCGGCTCGATGACGAAGCGATTAGGCAAGTGGTGGCAGAACTCGATCCGTTGGTACGCGACTCGGACGAGCTGCACGATCATCTTTACACCATGGGCCTCGCCGCGGCGCGCCGACCGTGGCGCGGCTTCTTCGACGAGCTTGTGCAGAGCGGTCGCGCCACCACAGCGACGATCTCTGGACGCGATTTTTGGGTCGCCGCCGAGCGTCTGCCACTTATACGTGCGGCCTTCGAAGAGATTCGCTTTTCCGCCGCTTTCGAATTCGACGCGCCCGATTGGGATCGGCCAAGCGCAATACAATTTATCCTCGCTGCCAAGCTCCGCGCCAGCGGGCCGACCACGACGCAAGCTTTGGCCACGGAGCTAGCGCTTCCGCCCGGTGCAGTCGACGAAGCAATCGCCGCGCTTGAAGCCGACGGTCAAGTTTTGCAGGGACACTTTTCCCCCGGCCAAAACCAGCTGCAGTGGTGTGAGCGCGGAATTTTGCAGCGCATCCATCGCCGCACCTTGCAGGGTTTGCGCGCCCAGGTCAGTCCAGTTTCGCCGGCCGAACTGATGCGTTTTCTCTTCCGCTGGCAGCACGTCGCGCCCGGGACTCGCCTCCACGGCGCCGACGGTCTATTGCAAGTGATCGCGCAGCTGGAAGGGTTTGAACTATCGCCACAAGCCTGGGAGCGCGACATTCTGCCCAGGCGAATCGAGAACTATTCGGCGGCGTATCTCGACGAGCTGTGCTTTTCCGGCGAAGTCGCCTGGGGCCGGCTCGCCGCGACGCCGCCCGAGCCGGGCGAATCGCGACGAGCGCGCTCGAGCGGTGCGGTGAGTCTTTTCTTACGCGCACATGCAAATTTTCTCATCAAACCGCATCCGCAAGGAAGACTTTTTTGGCAAGACGCCGAACATCTGTCGCCGCTTGGAAAACAGATCGCCTCCTACTTAGAAAAACAGGGCGCCGCCTTCACTCATGATCTATTGAACGCTTTTTCGCGACCAAAATTTGAAGTCGAATCTGCCTTGTGGGAGTTGGTGCGAATGGGAGCGGTGGCAAGCGACGGATTTTCCGGCTTGCGCCTGCTCTTGCAGCGCGGCCGACCAACAGAATTCGCTCGACACCGGGCCGGTCGTTGGTCGCTGCTTGCGCGGGCCACAACTGCTGCGGCCGGACAGTTTTTCGACGGCAGCCCAGTCGAAGAGGCCGATCTTTATCTACGTCGCTACGGCGTGGTATGTCGCGCGCTGCTGACTCGGGAAAACGGCTCTTCGTGGCGCGATCTGGTCGCAGTCTATCGTCGCCTCGAAGCGCGCGGCGAAATACGCGGCGGCCGTTTTGTCGGCGGTCTCACCGGCGAGCAGTTCGCGCTGCCCGAGGCGGCCGAGTCTTTGGTCGCGCTACGTCGCCAATCGCCACCGCAAGAGGAGATCATGATCGCCGCCACTGATCCACTCAACTTGGTCGGCATCCTGTCGCCCGGTCCGCGCGCGCCGGCGTATTCCGGCCACACCGTGCGCTATCACGGTGGCGTGCCGGTCACCGAGATCCGCAATCTGGTTGACGCGATTGCGTCTGGCAGTTCGTCGACGTTGTCGAGTATGAAGTGGCCCCTCAGTCAAGCACAGTAGTTGTTGACGCAGGGGCGCCCGGAAGTCCGGGCGCCGCCGACAGCTCACAGCCGACAGTTTCGGATTCATTCATGAAATCACCTACTTTAGTCCTCATTTCAAGAGCGAAGGTTACGGGAGGGTCAACGCGATTTTGCGATTTTTCTCCACTGTCAGCTGTTGGCTGTCGGCGGTGGTAAGAATCGCGAAGCGCGAATCAACGCCGACTTCCGGGCGCCCCTGGTTGTTGACGGCGACGGCGACGTGAACGGTCTCGGCTCAGTCATCATCGTCGGTGGTGCGTCAGCGTAGACAAAGGTCGATCTTGTGGAACAGATCGTCGCCGTCGCCGACAAGGTCAACGACAACACGGGATCGATCACGTCAAGGTGATTTCGGTCTAGCGACAGGAGTGTTTGCACAACTCGAATTTATTGACGCAGTCGGCTTGGCAGGTGACGATCTTTTCGGCATCGGTGATGTCGGCGCACTGGTGGGTGCAGACCGAGTAAACATTGATGCAGCCGGCCAAACATTTCTCCTTGGCGCCGGTATCGGGAAGTTTGTCACCGCCTTTGATGTCGGCACGGGGCAACGCCAACATCACCAACAATAGAAAAGTTCGCATTGGCTAATGATATCACAAATGAATGTCCGGCGGATGTAAGAGGCGGTTGCCTTTAGGGCGTACGCATCAAAATCCGATCTCCCCTCGAGCCCGAGCCCGCGTGCCAGCCCGAGCCCGATCTGAAAAGCCGGGCTCGGACTCCGGGCCTGCGGCCCTGGGCTCGGACTCGGGCTCGACGGAGATCCTGCTTCGAACCCGCGCGGTTCGAAGTAATGAAAGATTTAGATGCGATTGCCCTGCGGTTGCCTTGGTCGACGGAGCTACTTGTCGGCGGCTTCAGTGGATTCGGCGGCAGGTGCGGCACTGGCCGCTTCGGCGTACCAGCGTTTCATTACGTCCATGATCTGGGTTGCCTGTTTTTGCGATGAGATATTGAAGCTCGACTGCTTGCGGTAGGCGCCGTTGGCTTTTTTGAAACGCACAATGGAGATCTTGGGCGCGCCCCAACTTTCGGTCTTGCGGTCGAGCTCTTCGTAGAGAAACATCACCGTGCACCAGGCGCCTCGGGTGAGAATCTCTTTTTTTACTTCGCGGCGGACGAGCTTTCCCTCGTCCTCGTAGTTGTACGAAACCTCGTCGATGGTCTCGGCCATGTTAGTTCTGCGTCAGCTCTTGCAGCGCTTGGCGCTCGAGATCGGTAAGCGCGACAAATTCAACCCCCATGCCCGGCAGATTGACGTCGTGATCGCGATCCTTTTTGATCCAAGCGACCTTGCCGGTCACCGGCAGGGCGGCCCCGGAGGGCAGCCCGAGTTGCAGTCGCAACGTCTCGCCAACTTCAAAAAACAGATCTGAGCACAGATAGGCGCCGCCCAAAGAGAGATCAAGCGTTTGCAGCGCGAACGACAAAGACTCGGATCCGGCGGCGGCACTGACCTCGACGGTCAGCGCCATACGACGCCGGGGCGCTCGGCGATGTTCGCTCGATTCGCTCATCCTCAAGGTGATCGCTTTTGCAAAGTGTCGCGCAGTTCGACGGCGAACTGGCCAATGCTCGACGCGCCCGGGGCACTCAGGCGAGAGCGCGCGCTGCGCGTCGCAGTAAGCGACGATTGCGTAGCATCGGACAAACCAGCGAGCAGCGGCGCCGGCACGCGAAATTTGCCTTCGTCGAACACCTGACAGCGCACGGTGCGCGTGCCCTTACGTCCGGGCCATTTGAGTTCGATGAGCAGCGGCTCCGAAGCAGCGTCGAGAGGCTGCCAGCTGAGCTCCAGATCGCTTCCCGGTACGATACTGCCCGCCGAAAGATGGGGATACTCCGACGGTGCCAGCACGCTGACCGAAAACGGCCCGATGTCTTCGCCGCCGTCACCACTTAATTCAAACAGTTGGCCCGGCGCTGGCGTCATGTCGGGTCCGAGTCCATAGACCATTCCAGCAACGAACGGCATCACGTCAGGATAGGCATGCTGCGACATCGCTGCGTGGTTGCCGCCAGCGGCGAGTTCAAGCCTCCCGGCGTCGAGGAGCGCAATCTCGGCGCCGCTCTGCGCCGCTTGCGCCAGCGCTTGGTCGAGGGCCGCGGTGCCATCAAAAGAGCGGCAGGTGCCAAGTTCAATGCCGGCCACGTCGGCGACCCCAAGCAGGCTGGGGACCGAGGCGGGCTCAAGCCCACGATAGCGGACAAATTGTGCCGTCGCCGCACTCGAAACTTGGTCGCCATCGCGCGCAATGGTCAACTTGGCGATGGTCAAAGAGCGCTCGGCCACACTGGCATCCCGCCCTGGATCAGGTACCGAGCAGGCGGCCAAAAAACTCAAAAGTGTAGTGACGCGTTTCATCGACTTAATGACTATAGCGGACCTTCTAGGCAGGAGCAAGTCGCGGGCGCCCGAAAGTCCGAGCGCCACCGACAGCTCACAGCCGACAGCCGACAGTTTCGGACTCATTCATGAAATCACCTACTCTAGTTCTCCCTTCAAGAGCGAATTTACGGGAGGGTCAACGCGATTTTGCGATTTTTCTCCACTGTCAGCTGTCGGCTGTCGGCTGTCGGCTGTCGGCGGTGGTAAGAATCGCGCGAAGCGCGAATCAACGCCGACGTTCGAGCACCCCAGGAATGACCCTCATTTTTCAGCCAATTCCAAGAGCCTAAGCGAACTCTTTCGCCACAATTCGCGGGCGGCATCGAGCGGCCGATCGGTCAGCGCCAGTCGCACCACGCGCCACTGCAGCGACGCGATTTCGCGCCGCTCCGGACAGGGGCCAAATACCACCGCCAAAAAAGCGCGACGGGCTGGCGCCAGCGCCGTCGACGGTGGTGGCAGGCGCCCGGGAAGCAAGCGGTGTCCGATGGCCAAGCCGGCGGAAAAAGCCACTTGGGCGCGACGCCGCCTCGCCTCCTCAGCCGCTCTGGTTACATCGACTCCCGCGGCAAGCAACAAGGCAGCGTCGCACAGCCAAATCAGCGAATGGTAATAACCGTGTGTGGCGGCATGAAGCAGCACAAAAAAAAGATGATCGCTCAAATCCGGAACGGGCCGACGGGCACCCAGAAAATCAGTAGTCACGGCGCGCGCAAACATCGCTTCGAGGTCGGCGTCGACGCCAAGTTCGTGTACCAACCGATGGTGCAGTTCGATCACCAATCCAGTGCGGTCGACAAAGGAAAGGTCGTGGGCGTGCCGCGGAGAGAATCGCTTGCCGGGTGGCTGGGCGCGAACAAAACCGAGCGCAGTCATGACCTCGCTCGCGGCGGCAAGTTCGCTTGGCCGCACCGCCAGGTCGACGTCCGACATCGGTCGCAAGCCGACATCGTCATACAAAACATCGGCAAACAGCACGCCCTTGAGCGGCAGCAGCGTGACGCCACGCTTTGCCGCCGCGTCGAGTATTTCGCCAACCCGACAGAGCGCGATGAGGTTGCGCTGGCGAGCGCTGAGGTAAGCCTGCTTGGCGGTGGCGGTGCAAAGGCGGCCCGTTTTATACAGCAGCGGGAAGAATTCGGGGCGCAGCAAGATCGACTCCGGCAGTGATCTTACAATCTCGACGACCGAGCGTGTCACTCCTGAAACTTGGCTCGTGCTTTGAGCACACTCTTGATCTTGCGTTCAAGTTCAGCAAATTCAAACGGCTTGTCGACAAATTCGTCAGCACCATAAATTGGCGATGTCATCTCGTTGACCCGCTCACCAATCGCCGTCAACATGACGATACCGACATCGGAGAAGGTGTCGTTCGAGCGTAACTCTTTGGCCACTTCCCAGCCATTCTTGCCCGGCATCATGACGTCGAGCAGCACCAAGTTGGGATGGTGGGCGCGCGCTTTTTCCAAAGTCTCGTTGCCATCTGCCGCTTCCAGCACGGTGTAGCCTTTGTTG
>JAHFDU010000143.1 GCA_023248835.1 Myxococcales bacterium
GGTGGCACTGCCGGTTGAAGGAATCTTCTTGTGACCACGTTTGCCTTGGCGCCAGTCGTGGCGCTGCTCATACCGTTCGCCGGTGTCGGCGGCGGGCGAGTTTTGGGTGTAGGTGATGTGGTCGTGGGTGTTGATGAGGCCGGGCGAGACCACGCCGTTCGGGCAAGTAATTTGGGTGGCGCTTTGAGCGCCGGCGCTGCAGTCGCAGGCGACGCAGCTGATCACGCCGTCGGCGCCGACCAGCACCTGGCCGCCGCGTAGGGTTTTGTCGAGGGTCAAAATGGTGCCGGTGATGAGCTTCGAGGCGTCGCCGGGAGTCACCGCGCAGGTGCCGGTGGCGGGCGCGGTCAGAGCCTGACACAACACCACGGGAGGCGCTCGATCGCCGCCATCGGTTTCGGGCGGGCCAGCGTCGACGACTACGTCGGGCCCCATTTCGGTTGGAAGGTGCTCGACGGTGGTTGGTGGAGTACAAGCGGCAATTAAAAGGGCACACGCAAACTTACGCATGGGACGGTTCTTAGTACAAAGAGGGCTATGTTGGATAGCGAAATGTCAAATGGCGACGAGAATTCACCATTTTGTTACATGTTGAAGAGGGTTACGCGGTGGAGACAACTGACCCCATTCTTGGTAATCTGGGGTTAGGAGTCAGGAGCGCCCGAAAGTCCGGGCGCCGCCGACAGCTCACAGGGTCAACGCGATTTTGCGATTTTTCTCCACTGTCAGCTGTCAGCTGTCAGCTGTCGGCGGTGGTAAGAATCGCGAAACGTGAATCAACGCCGACTTCCGGGCGCCCCTGGGGTTAGGAGTAGAGCGAAATCCAGCGCAGCTTGGCCATGCGGGCGAAATCACCATCGAGTGACCACAGCGATGCGCTGTTTTCATTAGCCAGTGCGGCGATCAGCAAATCACCCACCGAAAAGCGATCGCCCGAGCGCACCGCGACTTCCAACCAATCTTCGATGAGTTGCCAGGTTTCGCGGCCGGGAAAAAGCACCGGCAGCGCCGAGAGCGTCCGTCGTAGCAAGGGCAGGGTGCGCTTCGATGCGCCCGAGAGCAGCTCGACCCGAACCGGCGCCGGCAAAAACACCTCGTCGCCATCGAGCAGTTCGCTGAGTCTGTCCGCCAGGTCCTGATCGCGCCCGCGAAAACTTGCGACCCAGACCGAGGTGTCCACCACAATCAACGGCGGGGCTTTCGCGGGCGCCGGCGAGAGCGATCGACGTCGATGTCGAGTTTGATTTTGCCAAACAGCGCCTTGAGCTCTTCGATGCGATGACGCCGCAGCAGTTCTCGCAACGAAAAAATCACCGCGTCAGTCTTCGACTTAAAGCCCAGCGTCTGTCGCGCCTCTTCGATCAAATCGAGCGGAAGGTCGAGTGTGGTGCGCATATAAATGATGATAATTAATATGCTTTAAGATGTCAATATGAGGCTAAATAGTATGCGCTGTAGATGAGTGGCGGTTTTTTTGCGTTCCGGATGCAGACGTGCGGCAATAGACCGGTGGGACTTCGACTTGACCAGGGCATCGACCTTTTTCTCGCCTACGTAAAGCTCGAGCGGGGACTTAGCCGCAATACCATTTTGGCCTACGGTCGCGACCTCAGCGAATTTGCGCGCGGGCTCGAGGAGGAGGGCGTGGTCGATGCCGCCGAGGTGGACCCGCGCCATATCGCGCAGCATCTGCTTTGGCTCAGTCGACACAAGCTAGCGGTGCGCTCGCAGGCGCGCAAATTGGTGTCGCTGCGTCGCCTGTTTCGTTACTTGCGCGCCGAGCGGCAGGTGGCGCGCGATCCGACCGAAGAATTCGAACTGCCCAAGTTGCCGCACCATCTTCCCAACGTTCTTTCCGTCGAAGAAGTGGACGAGCTCTTGGCGGCGCCCGATGCGCGTACCGCTCGCGGCCTTCGTGATCTGGCGATGCTCGAGACGCTGTATTCGACTGGGCTGCGGGTCTCTGAGTTGGTGCGGCTCAGAGCCAGCGATGTTCACTTGCAAGGTGGATATGTTTCCACCGTCGGCAAAGGACAAAAGCAGCGCCTGGTGCCGCTCGGCGCACGCGCCCAGGCGCGAATTGCCGAGTACGCGCTAGAGGCGCGGCCGAAGTTTGAAAAGGGCCGCCCGAGCGTGTCGCTGTTTTTGACGCATCACGGTCGCGCCATGAGCCGGCAGGGATTTTGGAAATTGCTCGCACTCTACGCCCGCGCCGCAGGCATCAAGAAACCGCTGTCGCCGCATGCGCTGCGCCACTCGTTCGCCACTCACCTGCTCGAGCGCGGTGCCGACCTGCGCGCGGTGCAGGCGATGCTCGGCCATGCCGACATCGGCACCACGCAGATCTATACTCACCTCTCGAATCGGCGGCTGGCCGAGGTCTATCGCAAGCACCATCCCCGCGCGTAAGAATCTTTTTTGGTCGGTTTTGAATGTTCTGCTTCGCTCCGCACACTTATTACCAACCACACGATTGGAGAGACGATAAATGGGACGTTCATTGCAGTTGCATCGAATCGCATTGCTGTGCATCGCCTGTGGGTGCCACACTCACACCGATCATTCAGACCATTCGAACACCAATGGCAATCCCGACGGCGCAAGCGCAGTGGATGCATCGGCCGCCGACCCTGACTTCGGCGACTTACCGCCCGTTCCTGACCTGTCGTCGATGGTCGCCAACGCAGACGCGGGCAGTGGTGGCCCTGCAGTCAATACGGTGTCGATCGATCCGAGCAATCCGCAGACCGTCTATGCTGGGAAACCGAACGCGGGACTGTACCGCTCGCTCGACGGTGGCAACACCTGGACGAGAATCAACGCGTTGGGCAAAGTGACTGTCGATCCACAGCAGCCGCAAACCCTCTATTTTGCTCCCATAGCTTCGGATCCACGCCCGCTGCTGATCCCAAGCAGCACCGCACCTTCCCAAAAGAGTATCGATGGAGGTAGCAACTGGACCGCCCTGCGTGGTCCCGGGGGCGCAATCTATCCGAACAACTGGACCGGCCGATTCGGCCCCTTCGCCATCAATCCCGCCAATTCGCAGGAGCTCTTCGAGGCATTCCAATACGGATGTCACGTTTATGTCAGCAGCGATGGCGGTCAGTCCTGGCAGACAAAGGCGACTCCGGTTATTTGTCCCGACGTCAATGACCCTGGCCCACTTCCCCTCAGTGAGATTCCGCTGTTAACCGTGAGGGGAGGCACGTTGTTTATTTTGGGCGGTGTCCAAGACATCCTGCAGAAGGCGCTTTCGCTCTACCAAAGTACCGATCATGGTGATCACTGGACGACTCTGTGCACCAATTGCGTTGAAGACGTCGTGTACGACTTGGTTGTCGACCCGTTCAACTCAGACAGAGTGTTCGTGGTTTCAGACGGCACCTACCCCAATTGGGGAATTGCCCTTTCGCCCGATCGAGGACAAAGCTGGGAGTACCCGGATTTTCTCGTTCAGGTACATCCGCCCGCCCAAATGATTCCAGTTCTCGGACAGGAGGGAACCTTCTATTACGTCGCCAGAAAGACGGCGGTCTTTGATGCTGGGCGCTACGCGTCGGTGATGAAAGGAACAGGCGTCAGCGCCGGATCTGGAAGTTGGGCGGTGAGTTTGCGCGCCGGCGACTGTTACGATCTCGCCGTCGAGCACAGCGGGCAAACCGTTTACGCCGCCTGCGACGATGGATTGCACAAATCAACCGACGCTGGCGGTACCTGGACGCTGCTGCCGCTTTGAGAAAACGACGCGCAGGGTGATCTACCTGGACGGACGGCGCAGGTTGGCGATCACGTCTTCAGCCGGAACCAGACGACCCTGTTCGACGTCATCCTCGGATTCGGCAAGAGCGGCGTGCAGTTGTCTGCGATCTTCTTCATCCAAGTCATCGTCAGCGTCGGTGCCAATCGCCACTAGTTCGACCTTGGCCCCCTCGGGCAGAGCGGTGGCGGTCGGTTCGTCTAGCACCAAATGGCCGTTTTTGACGTGAGCCTTCAACATTACTCTTGAGTGTAACTCTGGGCGTGCGTTGTTGCCAGCCCAAGCGAAGTGGAGCGAAGTATTTCCTGCTGGTCAAACTCGACTCGCCTCCGCATAATCCTTCCCGTGAACGAAGAGCTTGGCATGAGCGAATATCAGGTGGCGCTGCCCGACTTTGAGGGGCCGCTCGATCTGCTGCTTCACCTGGTCAAAAAGCATGAACTCGAAGTGGTGAACATTCCGATCGCTTTCATCACCGATCAATACTTGCGCATGCTCGACGTCATGCGTGCCCTCAACATCGACGTGATGAGCGAGTACTTGGTGATGGCGGCGACGCTCTGCTATTTAAAATCGCGCGAACTGGTGCCGCCCGATCCGACGCAATTGTTGGAGCTCGACGAAGAGGAGGAGGGCGGCGACCCGCGCCAAGAGTTGATTCGTCGCTTGCTCGAGTATCAAAAATACAAAGATGCCGCCGGGCAGCTCGGTGGCCGGCCGGTGGTGGGGCGCAATGTCTGGCTGCGTGGGGCAAAGGCGGAAGAGATCGCCGGCCTGCACGTGCTGCCGGGAGGAGCGCCGCTCGCCGAAGTGCCGGTATTCGCGCTTATCGAGTCGCTTGAGCGCGTGCTCGAGCGCGCCAAAGTGACGATCGCGCATGACGTGGTGGTCGATCGCATTTCGCTCGCCGACATGATTCATCGCTTGGTCGAGCGGCTCGAGCAAGAGGGCACGTTCACTTTTGAATCGTGTTTTGCGTTTGTCGAAGAGGGCGCGCCGATAAGCGAGGTCAAGTATCAAGTGGTGGTGACCTTCTTGGCGGTGCTCGAGATGACCCGCCTCAAACTGGTGCGGCTGACGCAACCGCAAGGTGTCGGGGAGATTTACATCGCGCGCGCGGCGGCGGACCTGTCGGTTCCGATCGCGGCGCTCGATTCAAAACAGGAGTACCAGGAGTACAAAGAATGAGTGACGAAAATCTCGATCCGCCAGAGCTTGCCGTGACAATTCCGATCGTGTCGACGCATTTGCAAATGATCGTCGAGAGTTTGCTGTTTGCCGCCGACAAGCCGCTGACGCTGCGCCAGCTTGGTGATTTGGTCGGCGACAACGATCTGACCAATTTGCGTGCGGTGCTCGGTCGCGTCGAAGAGGATTTCCGCTCGCGCGGATTACAGCTCCACCAGGTCGCCGGCGGTTTTCAATTTCGCACTCACCCCGACAATGCGACCTGGGTGCAGAAGCTGCTGCAACAAAAACCGGTACGGCTTTCGCGGCCGCTGCTTGAGACACTGGCTATTTGCGCCTACCGGCAGCCGATCACCCGGCCCGAGATTGACGAAATTCGCGGCGTCGATTCGGGCGGTACGCTCAAGACATTGATGGAGCGCACGCTGGTGCGCATTCTCGGCAAGAAGGAGGAGCCGGGACGGCCGCTGCTATACGGCACCACCAAAGAGTTTTTAGAATTTTTCAATCTCGACGATTTGCGCGATTTACCGACGCTGCGCGAATTTCACGAGCTCTCCGACGAGCATCAAGCGCAGGTCGAAGCGTTGGCGAAGGCGGCGCCGGAAGGGGCGATCGAGCCGGGCAATGACACGGTGGCGACCTCTCGAACGCTTGAGCGGGTTGATCTTGAAGCGATGAAAGAAGATACGGGCGAGCTCGAAGAGATCGATCGGCTGATCAAAACCGCTGGCAATATTTCCGTCGAACTCAACGAAGTAGACGACAGTTCCGCCGAAACATAACAGTGAAAATGAGATTGCAGCGGTTCCTGGCACAGGCGGGCGTGGCGTCGCGCCGCAAAGCCGAAGAATTTATCGTCGCTGGGCGCGTGCGTATCAATGGCCGCGTCGTGACGGAGTTGGGATCGCAGGTCGATGCTGCACACGATCGAGTCGAGTTTGATGGCAAGCCGCTGGCCACTGAACGCCACGTCTACATGCTTTTGCACAAGCCCAAAGGTTACGTCACCACCGCGTCTGACCCAGAAGGGCGCAAGACGGTTTTTGATCTGATCGGTGAGCGCGGCACCCGCATCTACGCGGTCGGGCGTCTCGATTACACCACCGAGGGGCTGTTGCTGCTGACCAACGATGGTGACTTGGCGCATGCGTTGATGCATCCAAGCCGTGGCGCCGAAAAAATCTATCACGCCAAATTGCAGGGATTGGTCACGCGCGAGGAGATGATCGAGCTCAGTCGTGGGGTCACCCTCGACGACGGCACCCGCACTCAGCCTTGCGACGTCGGTGATGTTGGCACCACCGGAAAGCACAGCTGGGTCGAATTTCGTCTGCGAGAAGGCAAGAATCGGCAGATCCATCGCATGGTTGAGACCATCGGCCGTCGCGTTCTCAAATTAATTCGAGTGGCCTACTCTGGTTTGACGCTCGAGGGGCTGGATATCGGCAAATGGCGTCACCTCGAGTCGCACGAGGTGGCGCGCTTGCGACGCCAAGCCGGGCTCGAAACCAAATCTTCGCCGGCGACGCTCCCGGCCCGCCAACCTTTCGACAAGTTGAAGGCGAGCCGAAGCAAAAGTCAGCGGCCGCGCGTGCGTCGAGATCGGCAGAATTAGGATTTACCGCGAGAGCAAGATTCGGTGTTAAGATGCCGCTTCAATTAAGGAGTCGCGATGCCGTTTAAGGGCAAACCATCGATTACCAAACGCAACCGCGAGCAAGCTCGGCGCGAACGCAACTTAGAAAAAGAGGAGCGCCGCAAACAGCGCGTGATCGATCGTCGCGATCGCCCTGAGGGTGGCAGTGAAGAGGATCCGGACATTGCCGGTATTATCCCCGGTCCGCAGCCAGTGCAGGAATTTTTGTCGAGCGAAATTCCATTGGCGGTACGCGAATACTCGCGCTAGACCGAAATCCCGTTGACGTGACCGATCCCGCGTTGTCGTTGACCTTGTCGGCGACGGCGACGGCGACGATCCTTCCACAAGATCGAACTTTGTCTACGCTAAATCGCCGCCGACGGTGATGACTGATCTGAGATCGTTCACGTCGCCGTCGCCGTCAACAACGACTACGATCACGACAACGTCGACGAACTGCCAGACGCAATCGGTCAACGTGATATCGGTCTAACTGCCGAGTCCGAATCCGTCGTGTAGTGCACGCACTGCGAGCTCGGCGTACTTGGCGTCGACCACCACCGAAATCTTGATTTCAGATGTCGAGATCATCTGGATGTTGATCGCCTCTTTGGCGAGTAGCTCAAACATCCGCAGTGCAACACCAGCGTGCGAGCGCATGCCGACGCCGACGACGCTGACTTTAGCGATGTGATCGTCGGTCTTGATTCCGGCTTCTGCCATCTCGGGCAGGCTGCGCCTGACCAACTCCACCGCGCGCCGCAAATCTCCGCGCGGTACGGTGAAGGTCATGTCGGTGCGCCCGGCGTCGCTGACGTTTTGGATGATCATGTCGACCACGATGTTGGCTTCTGACAGCGGCCGGAAAATCTGCGCCGCGATGCCAGGCTGATCGGGCACCCCGAGCAGCGTCACTTTGGCTTCGTCGCGCGCGGCGGTTACGCCGGCGACCAGCACGTCTTCCATCTGCGCCTCCTCGGGAACCACCCAGGTTCCGGGGTTTTGGTTAAAGCTTGAGCGAACGTGAATCTTGACGCCGTATTTCATCGCGAATTCGACCGAGCGAATCTGCAGCACCTTGGCGCCGAGCGACGACAGCTCGAGCATCTCTTCGTAACTGACGCGTTCGATCTTGCGCGCGTTTGGACACAGGTTGGGGTCGGTGGTGTAAACGCCGTCGACGTCAGAGTAAATTTCGCAGACGTCGGCTTTGAGTGCGGCAGCGATGGCGACGCCCGAGGTATCCGAACCGCCGCGCCCGAGTGTGGTGATGTTGCCGTCTTCGTCGGTTCCTTGAAAGCCGGCGACGACGGCGATTTTTCCCGCTTTGAGCGCGTCATGAATCGAGGCTGCGTCGATCGATTTGATGCGCGCGCGGGTAAATGCAGAATCGGTAATGATGCGTACTTGCGATCCCAAGAACGATTGCGCTCGTCCGCCGGCTTTGTGAATCGCCAACGACAACAGGCCGACCGAAACTTGTTCTCCCGTCGCTGCGATGACGTCGAGCTCGCGCTCCATCTCGGGCGGCGGCGCATCGTCGATCTGCTTGGCGAGGCCGAGCAAGCGGTTGGTCTCGCCCGCCATCGCCGAGGCAATCACCACCACCTGATGACCTTGCGCCTGCGTTGCGATGCAGCGTTTGGCGACTTCGCCGATTCGCTCGACGGTGCCCACCGACGTCCCGCCATATTTCTGCACGACTAACATTCGAGATAAATTATCACATCCTTCCTGAAGGTCCGTCAGTTTCGTGGCGTGGGCGTGGGCGTGAAACGAAAGTCCGTGCTCTCTGCCGACGGTGACGCAAGAGTCACTGGGAGAAATCGGAACAGGCGCCACATCGACAAAACATCGGCGCGGCATTTTCCCATGGTGCATGGTCACTTGCCGTCGCTGATTCGCCCACGCCTACGCCCACGCCCACGGCAAAACTAGCGGACCTTCAGACATCCTCCGAATGGACTTGTCGGCCAAATTCAGTGCATACTGAACCGGTCGAAATGCCGACGCTGAGCACATTTTTTGGAATCGCAATTCGAATGTACTACGATGATCACTCCCCGCCGCACTTTCACGCGTACTACGGCAGCTCGTCTGCCCAAGTGGCAATCGATTCGCTCGAAGTCCTGAGCGGCGTTCTCCCGAAAAGAGTATTGGCGTTGGTGATCGAATGGGCGATCTCGCATCGTCAGGAATTGCGGGACGATTGGCAGCTGGCTTGCGACCATCAACCGCTGGCGGCGATCGACCCTTTGGAGTAGAGGATGACACTTGTTCATCTTGAACCTCGCGCCAATCATTGTCTGTTTGTTCGGTTCGAAGATGGCACCTCTGGCGAGGTGGATTTGTCGGCGCGGCTATTCGGCCCGATGTTCGAACCGCTGCGGGACATGGATTTGTTCAATCAGGTGAGGGTCGACGAATTTGGCGCGCCGTCGTGGCCTAACGGCGCGGACCTGGCCCCCGACGCCATCTACGAACAGCTGTGTAAGCGCTGAATGTAAGCGATGAACGTCGTCACTTGAAGCGTAACGCCGATGGCAAATGGCGGCACGGCGGATTCGGACGCTGACGCGGGTCAAGGACAGGCAGCGGATGGTTTGACGGGTGTCGCTGACGGTACAGGATAAGGTTGTGCTGTCGGGGTTGGTGTGCGGTGAGTTACCTTAATGCCACTACACCCTCCAGTATCAGACCCAGCGCCAAGAACATTTCGCTATAGCGTGAAGCATTTTCCCCAAACTGTCGCTTGTCTTCGATGACGACCCGCGGCCCGCGAGGGGTCAGAAATGTAAATCGAAACTCGTAGGCATTCAGTGCGCTGCGCTGGTGTCGCGACCGTAGTGGAGCTTCCATGTAGAGCGTTTTGGCAAGTTGGCGTGATTGAGCATTCAGGTCATTGAGTCTTCCGTCGCTTGGATCGTAAAAAAAGACAAATCCGAGAGATCCTAGCAGGCAGAAGACCATCACTGTTTCCATTGCCGCTCAACCTACCGAACCGGATAACCGATTTCAATACCCTTCCAATCCGGAACTCCCGGCGCCATCAAATTGGCGAATCAGAG
>JAHFDU010000144.1:0-4228 GCA_023248835.1 Myxococcales bacterium
ATGACGGGAAGGCGCAGCGGATGCGTCTGCGTTTTCACCCGCGAGGGCACGATGATGTTGGTCACGGTGGCCGATAAATCGTAGTCAGCAAATTTGTCGACGCGCGCTCGCACCAGGTCGCCTGGACGTGGTGTGGGAGCGGCCGCGTCGAGAGTGAGAAACACCGAGCCGTCGATCTCAGGGGCTTGGCCTGAGTGGCGGCCGCGTAACAGGTATTCGCTCTCGTCACTTTGGCCCTCGACCAAGACTTCAAGCGTGCGACCGACCATGGCTTTCATTTTTCGTCGCGAAATCTGACGCTGTAGCCGCATCAAATCGCGGCGGCGACGCTCGGCGGTGCGCGGCGCGACTCGAGTGGACAGAGTTGCCGAGTGCGTGCCCTCTTCAATCGAGTAAGTAAAAACGCCGACTCGATCGAACTCGGCTTCGCGCAAAAAATCAGCCAGCTTATAAAACGCAACTTCGTCTTCGCCGGGATGGCCGACGATAAAGGTGGAACGCAGCGTCACCTCAGGAATACGCGCGCGGATTTTTTTGACCAGCGCGCGCACCGTCTTGCCGACGTGGCCGCGCCGCATCGCTTTGAGCAGGTTGTCGTCGACGTGTTGCAGCGGCATGTCGATGTACTTGGCCACTCGATCCTCCTCCGCGATGGCATCGAGCAGCGCGTCGCTGGTGGCGGTGGGGTAGGCATAGTGCAGGCGCAACCAGCGCAAATTCTCGATGGCGGCAAGCCGCCGCACCAAGCGCGCCAAGTCGACGTCTTCGCCTTCCAGATCGCGGCCGTAGGTGGTGAGGTCTTGCGCTACCAAGTTGATCTCAACGGCACCGCGATCGACCAAGGCGCGTACTTCGCGCTCGACCGAATCACTCGAGCGGCTGCGTTGACCGCCGCGCAATTTGGGAATGATGCAGAACGAGCAAGGCCGGTCGCAACCCTCGGCGATTTTTACGTATGCGGTGTAGCCGGGCAGCGATTGGATGCGCGGCGTGGCGTCATCGTAAAGATAGGCGAGGTCGCGGGTGACTGCGTCGCGCGGGGTTTTTCCGGAAATCGCACCGACAATTTTGTCGACGTCGCCCGAGCCGAGAAAATGATCGACTTCGGGCAAATCGCGTTCAAGTTCTCCGGAATAGCGCTGAGTGAGACAGCCGGTGACCACCAGTCGCTGGCAAGCGCCCTGATGCTTGTATTCGGCCATCTCCAAAATCGTGTCGACCGACTCCTCTTTGGCCTCACCAATAAAGCCGCAGGTATTGACGACGATCACCTCGGCATCGTCGGGCGCCTCGGCAATTTCATAGCCGCCCTGCGCGGTGAGCCCGAGCATCACTTCGGTGTCGACGCGGTTTTTCGGACAGCCGAGCGAGACGAAATACACTTTTTGAGGCGCCCTGGTCATGCAGGGGCGGACATAAGCACATTTTGGCGCCCGGGTCACTCTCGCTTTCGTGGGCGTGGGCGTGGGCGTCAAACGAGGATCAGAGCATTTCTCGACGGTGAGGCAGACTTTCTGTCGCCTTTGAAGGTGACTTCGGCGCAAGAGACCGGGTGGCGAGATTCGGCTGACCAGAGCGAACTTCTCAACGGTGATTCGCCCACGCCGACGCCCACGCCCACGGCAAGACTGCCGCGAGCGGGGTCACTCTCGCTTCAGCGCGATACCTCCGCCCACATCGATCCACCAGGAGCCCGAGCGCTCAAAGACGCGGGTTTGCAGCACCCCCCAAGCCGCGGTCGACAGGCGCGCTTCGAAGCGGCCCTTGACGGTGGCGTAGACTTCACCGCTTTTGCGCACGCGCAAAGAGCCGAGCACCAATTCCTCGTCGCTGCCATCTGAGAGCAAGCCGATCGCGCGGTCCTCTACCCAGCGTAATGAACGAATCGCGTACGGCGCGTCGTCGACGTCGAGATAGACAAAGCGCTGTTCATCGAGGCGAAGTACATAGCGCCCGTCGGGGTTGCGATCGAGCCAGCGGAAAAAAGCGGCGCGCATACCGGCGTGCGTGACCTCGACGCCTTCGTGCCAAAAACGTCCGTCGCGATCGAGACGAATGCCGCTCTGGCGAAGCTTCTCGATGGCTGCATCGTCGAGCTCCATCATGTTTTGTTTCGTTTCTCCTCGGGGGCCGAAGCGCGAATGTAGCGCGGCGCGGCGCATAGTAAATTTTCTTCCCAGCGTTGGTTGACGGCCAGATCGGCGCCCAATTTGGCGACGTCGACGGCGCGAGGGCCGGGAGAGTCATCAATCAAGGTGTCCGCTTGCGCAAGTTCCGGGTAGCGCAGCGCGCCTGAGCCAACGACAAACGCGCCTTGAGTCGCCAGTTCGGCTTTGAGTCGGTCAGGCGAAATCGACCTCTCTTCACCGACGGGCCGTGGCAAACCATCTTTGATGTGAAACAGTCCGGCGTAGACATGGGATTGGTGGGCATCGAGGGTGGCGCAAACCAGAGCGCCTTCGGTGGCGCGCAGGGCCAGCAGCGCCAGCGACGAAAGCAGCCCGAGCGGTTTTTCGAGGGCGTAGGCAAGGGCTTTGGCGGTCGACAGGCCGACACGCAGACCGGTAAAAGATCCGGGACCAGCGCCGCAAACAATGGCGCCCAAGTCGGCGAGTTGCAAGCTGGCGTCGGCGAGCGCGGCTTGCACCAGCGACAGTAGATCGTCTGAGACCGCAGTGACCTCTTTTTCGTGTGTCGATAAGATCGCAAACGGCGCGGCAGAAAATAGCGCCACCGCCGCGGTCTTGGTCGAAGTATCGAGTCCGAGAATTATCATTTGCAACCTCCACGGCCCGCTCGCCCTGAGCTTGTCGAAGGGCAGACTCGACTTGTTTCGCCCTTCGACTTCGCTGCGCTCCGCTCAGGGTGGACGGACAGGGGGGGGTGAACGCTTATTTCCATTCAGCCTCGGGAAAAATGGCGCACCAGGTCGTTGCGCACCGCCAACAACATCAGCAGCGCGAGCAGAGCCATGCCAACCACAGTGGCGCGCTCGAGCGTGCGCGCCGAAATCGGACGCCGTCTCACCGCCTCGGTGATCGCGATCACCGCCTGCCCACCGTCGAGCAGCGGCACCGGCAGGAGATTGAGCAGCCCCAGATTGAGCGACACCAGCGCGGCCATTGCCAGGAACTGATCGAAACCGCGCTCGGCCGCAATGCCAGCGACTTGATAGAGCAAGAGCGGGCCGCCGATGACATGGCCGGGCAACTGGCCGGTCAGACTGCGAGCGAGCACGTCGACCATCATCCAGGCAAGCTCAGCGGCGCGCCCGATGCCAGAGAACAGCGCAGCACCGAGACGTACACTCGATTTTTCCGGGCGCACCGGTCGTAGCGCGCGCGACGGTGCGGCACCGATCGAATAGGCAAACAGCTCGGATTGATATTCGTCGACGTGGCGCCGCAGCTCGACGTGGAAAGGCGCATCGTGAATCGCGCCCCCCGACTGCCAGCGCAGGCGGTGCTCGTCAAAAGGACGCTCTTCGAGGGCTTGTTCAAACAGCGCCCAGGCTCGCACCGGCGAGCCGTCGAGCTCGAGCAGAAAATCGCCAGGCTTCAGCCCGAGTCGCTCCGCCTCAGAGTTCGCTTCCACTTCGGCGACAAATAGATCGGACCGCCGCAGACCGGTGTCATAGTGGCGCCCTGCTTTGCTATCGGTCGTAAGCACTGGGACAATCTGCGCGGTCTCGGCGTGCAGCGTCGACAGCGAGGCGAAACCAAAGTGCGAGGGCGAGGCGCGCAAATAGGTGACCACTACCATGGTGCCCGAGCGCGGCTGCGTGAGCGGCGTCAGATCTTCCAGCGTGCTCACTGCATGGCCCTGCACTGCCACCACCAAGTCGAATGAACGCAGTCCCGCGTGTGCGGCCGGCGATCCGTCGATGACTCCGACCTGCGGCAAGCGATGTAACGGGGCGACGCCGATTCGCCCGACCACTTGGCGACGACCGAGCACATCGACGCGCACCCGTTTACGCGGTGTCACGTATTTGGTCAGCAATTCTACGCCGTGGATCGCTTGCGCCCGCCGCTCCACCGAAATACGCAAGGCGCGGCCGGCGGCGTTCGACACCAGATCATTGAGTTCGGCAAATGTCGACACTGCAGCGTCGTCGACTGCCACCACGGTATCGCCTGGCCGCAAATCGGCCTCGGCCGCCGGCTCCCCCGGCAGCACGGTGCCGAGCGTCGCCGACGCAGTCAGGTGCGGATGGGCGTAAAAATAG
>JAHFDU010000144.1:4238-9620 GCA_023248835.1 Myxococcales bacterium
GTGAAGCCGGCAACCGCAAACGCCAGATTGGCAAACGGGCCGGCGCCGATCACCACCAGTCGTTGCCAGACCGTTTTGTGGCGAAACGAGCGGTCGCGCTCTGCGGTGGTAAGTGGAGCGTTGTCTTCGCCGAGCAATCGCACGTAACCACCGAGCGGGAATAGCGAGATCGACCAACGGGTTTTGCCGCGCTGCCAAATGCGCAAGGGCGGGCCAAAACCGATCGACACTTTCAAAATGTCGATGCCAAAATAGCGCGCCGCCACAACATGGCCGAGCTCATGCACCGCAATCAGCGACGCGACCAAAATGAGGAACCAAAGCAGCGACACGAAACGAACCATACACTGGAGTGTAATTTCCATGAAGTGCCGCGCTGATGTTCCAGGCGCACACGCGCAGGCGATTCGAATCGGCACGCCCGGCCACCGCTGACTCGCCGCGCTCCACCGCGGAGGTCACCCGTGTAACCTCATCCGCGATCTCGGCCCAAAACGGGGTGTGCACTAGTTCGTGGCGGCGCTTGACGCCGCGCAACGCCGCGTACCAGCGGTCGAGCGAGTGTTCGATCGATTGGAGACGGACAAACATCATCGCAAAGGTTATAATAAATTGTGGCATCAAAGAGCAAAACTGCGGAGTCTGGGCTTGATGGCCGCTCTGAGAGCGAGGTGGTGGAGGAGCAGCTCGACGACTTGGCGCTGAAGATCGACCGCATCAAGACTCTCTACGAGCAGTACTTTATGGGGATCGAAAAAATCGAACCGCTGGTCGCGCGCAAGGACATCACCCGCTCGATGTTGGAATTGCAGCAGATGCACATTCGCAACACCGGCCTGCGTTTTCGCTTCAACACCCTCTTGCAGAAGTGGAACATCTACACCACCTATTGGAATCGCACCCTGCGCGAAATTGAGAACGGTACCTACGTGCCGCACCTGATCAAGGCCAAACGCGCAGCCGAACGCGAAGGCAAAGCGCTGCCCGAAGAACTGGCACACTCGCTGCAGGTCAAGCATCGGCGTCTCTCGCCTCCTCCGATTCCGGCAGATGCCAAAACGCACAAGCGGCGACCGCCTCCGCTTCCCAAAGCGGCCGGCCCGCCAGTGCCGGGGATATCGATGGCGCAATTGCGAGCGCTCCACAAAAAGTACATTGAAGCGCGCACCGAGACCGGTGAGGACACCAGCGTGAGCTTTGAAAAGATGGTCGAGTCGTTGGCTCGCCAGGCGCCTAAGATCAGCGCGGCCGTCGGTGTGCGCGAATTGCGTTTCGACGTCGCTGTGCACGATCGCCGCGCCGTCCTAAGAGCGATTCCCAAGAAGCGCTAGTCTGCGACGGCGCTATTGGGTTGAAAAGTCCCACATGGGTTGAGCGTGGGCCAGGATCTGCTCGGCGAATCGGGCATAGCTGAAAAAAGCGCGGAACTGATCTGGGTCGGTGGGAAGACTTGTTTTAAGGCACTGCGCGAGGCCAGCGGGCGTGCGAAAGTAGAGCACCCGATCTTCCCAGAAGGGAGGCTCAGCGACGGAGCGACAGTCGTAGACGATGGGAATACAGCCGCAGGCTGCAGCTTCGGCGAGGCGCTGTGAATTGATGGAAATGGGATGCACCACCAACGCATATTTCGCCGACCGGTAGACGTCGGCCACGGCGCGGCCATGTGGCAGCTCCCCTTTGAAGAAGGGCGCCACCACCGGATCGTGGTCCCAGTCGCGGCCGTAGACCTCAATCCGCGCGCCCCGAGCACGGCACAGCCAACGCACGAGATGGTCGCGGACCACATAATAGAAAATCTTGCACAGAGCCACGTACCGATCCTCGAACCCGTGGCGCGCGCAGATCTGACACACCGTTTCCTCGGAAACCTCCCCGTTTTCGAGGTGGGCAGCAAGCTCAGCGATGCAGGCTTCCTCCGCAGCACCGCCTGTAAGCTCGACGCTCGCCGAGGATCCAACGAATACCACCTTGTCTTGGCGCGGAGCTCCATGGTCGCAGAAAATCTCGGCGTCAACGCAAAAAGGTTGGACGTGGATACGATCAGCCGGCAGCCCGGTGCGCTCGAGTGCCGGCCCAAACACATTGCCAAGCACTGTGTACACCAGATCGTTTGGGCGCCATGGTAGTTGTGCCCCGGCACGCATCGCCGGCATCGGATCCTGCCACCACACCACGTTCACCACGTCGGGCGGAAGATTGTTGTTGGCCTCGTGATTGATGTTGATGACGATGTGGGGATCGAACGATGCCATCGCGTCTACCACATGCCCGATATCGAGCCGTTGCATGTCGTTAGTCTCGATCTCTAACCGGACCTGGTGCCCGAGTCGCGAAAAAGCCTCCAGCAAACCGCGGCTGCAATGCTGCATCACGGTGGTCTCGCGGCTGGCGACGGCGAAGACGCGTGGCCTCTTGCCTCGCAGCGGTTTCGCAGGCCGCTTTTGGTATCGTTCGATCGCCTCAGCTGCCTTACGCGATCGGGTGAGGCCCACGGTATGTAAGATGGTTTTGATTGAAGTGGCCATCTCGCGACACTCGGCGGCGCTCAGCTGCGGCGGAAGGGTCACGCAATTGGGAATCCGATTCCTCGTCCCTTCGAAATAATTCACGAACTGATCGAGTGGCACCTGGATCAGGTTCTCAGGAGCGTCGGCGGGTAATTCTTGTCTGCCGATGTAGTAACAAACTTGCAGACCGGTGACGGCAGAGTTGAGGAGCACCCGCTGCCGAAGGCGTGCGGTTTCGAGAGCCTGGTTGAGATCGGTGAACACGGTATCGAACACCGGCTCGGGTGTCGACGCTTCAGTCATGGGCCAACCCGGCGCGTTCCTTACATGGATGCAGCGACCTTGAAGGCGGGCTCATCGCTGATCACGGTATTGAGCAGCCACTGCCCCTTTACTTTACTCCACAGATGCGGCGCGCGCCAAAGATCGATCACTTGGTTGAACTGATTTTCGTCAAGCCCAGTGTAGGCGAGGAAGTCCTGATAGTGTTTCTTGGGAAATTCGCCGTCGAATTGACGTACCAGCACGATGCCCTCTTCGCGGGTGATGTGGCCGTCGCGAATCTCGTGCGCCGCATCCGAGGTGCAGCGGCCGAGGCCGAATTTGACATACGCCAGGTAGTAGTGAAATCCGTCGAGGCGATCGTCAAGACTGGCGTATTTGGAGTAGGTGCCTTCGGAACGCCCGTCGGGATTGGCCTGAAAGCCGGTGTGCTCGGTGCAGTAGTAGTAGATCTCTTGCGGGATCCACTTTTGGTAGTAGCCCATGTAGTGGCACTCGATGCCGAGGTTGCGAATCTGTTCGTGACTCGGACCGGCGTAGACGTGCAGATCTTTTTCGTCGATGCCGTGCTTGACCCATTCGGAGGGCGCGACGCCCGAGAAGAAGTGCTTCATCATGTCGCCGTCGGTGTCATGGCAGGGACGCAGCGCGTTCTTCATATCGCCGCCGTACTCGGCCTCGCCATTTTCGCCGAACATCACCAGCGGAATGCCAAACGAAGAGGCCATCTGCAGCGGAAAATTCTTTTGGCCGTAGATGAACGGCTGAAATGGATCGCCAAGGTTGATAAACGCCAGGCGAGTCATGATGCGATGGACGACGCCGTTTGGCGTCATGCAGATGTTGTCGAGACCGTGGTGCAC
Source organism: Myxococcales bacterium (assembly GCA_023248835.1). Lineage (GTDB taxonomy): Bacteria > Myxococcota_A > Polyangia > Palsa-1104 > Palsa-1104 > JAHFDU01. Next base: position 7,891 of record JAHFDU010000144.1, read on the forward strand.
CAACTCATGCAGATTGTCGCGACCAATGTCGGTGTACCAGTGTGGCGCCCAGGTTACCGTCAAAGGATGCATGCCGTACTTGTTCTTGAGTAGGTGCGAGACATACCCTGAGTCCTTGCCGCCGGAACAGGGGACGATGACATCGAATCGACCGTCGGAGCGGCGGTGCTTGTCGCACAGCGCCTCGAGCTCCTTGGCTCGCGCCTCCCAGTCAATTCGGGTGCGCTTCCACTCGGCATAGCGACAGGCCGAGCACACCCCGTCGGCATCGAAAGAGATGCGCGGCCGCTGGTTCGATATCACACAACGCGTACAGAAACCTACCTTGCTCGGCAGGCTGTATTTCTTCTGGACGTTGATTTGCGGTGTGGTGAACGCGGGAAAGTCGATGCGATCCATGGCTTCTTGGCTTCGTCACAGAAGTTGCTCGTGATAAGGGGAAAAAGTGCTAGAAATAGCCCGCTTGAGTTAGTCAAAAAAGCATGGCTGAAGACAATCCGACAGGCGAGCGATTTTTCGCTCACGGCAAGGTCATTCTCCTCGGCGAGCATGCGGTGGTTTATGGGACGCCGGCGCTCGGCGGAACGTTGTCGCTCGGCGCTACCGTGTCGCTTGAGCCCGGCAGCGGTCGATTGGTCGTGCCGGCGTGGCAAATGGTGGTTTCATCGGACTACGATGGCAATGAGCTTCCTTTGGCACGCGCCTATCGCGCGATCAGAAGAGCGCTCGGACTTTCCCCAAGCGGGTTTGATCTCAAGCTCGAATTCTCGCTGCCCGCGGGTGCAGGCCTCGGCAGCTCGGCAGCATTCGCAGTTGCCATCGGCCGCGCGCTGATTCGCGCTCACGCCCTGCCTGGCGGCGAGGCGCTGGTCGCTGCCGCTGCGCTTGCATCGGAAAATGAGATTCATGGCAAATCGAGCGGCTTCGACCAGGCGCTGGCGCTGTCTCCGAGCGGCTTCTATCTGTTCAGCCATGCCGCCGGCTGCTTGCGACTTACCCAGCGTGCGCCGCTTTCTCTGGTGATTGCCGACAGTGGTCGCACGCGGGACACTAGTTCAGCGGTTGACCAGGTGGCGTCGCTTTTGCGCGATCGCTCGGACGAAGTGCGCGCGCGCATTGCTGCGATTGCAGTGATCGTCGACAAGGGGCGGGCTGCGCTTGAAGCTCGCGCCTACGGCGAACTCGGCGCGGCAATGCAGGAGAATCAGCGGCATCTCAGCGCTCTCGAGGTTTCGGCGCCGGAAATTGATCAACTGTGCGCCCTGGCTAATGACCAAGGCGCGATCGGCGCCAAACTCACCGGCGGTGGGCGCGGCGGCTGCGTCATCATGCTGGCCCCCGGCCGCGAGCAGGCGCTGCAGCGCGCTGTCGAGAATTCTGGTTTTAGAGCGTTTGTTGCCGAGGTTGGCGGATGAGGCGGGCGGTGGCGGAGGCGCGCGCCAACATCGCACTCATCAAGTACTGGGGCAAGCGCGATCGGGTGCTCAACTTGCCCGCGAATTCAAGCTTATCACTCACGCTCGACGGGATGACGACGCGGACGACGGTCTGTTTCGACTCAGCTCTGGCGGCTGATCGTCTGATCCTCGGCGGAGAAGAGCAAGTAGGCGAGGCACTGCGTCGCGTCACCGGCTTTCTCGATCTGGTGCGCGGGTTGGCCAAACTAGATCTGCGTGCCCACATCGAATAGACCAACAGTTTTCCTACCGCGTCGGGTCTTGCCTCTTCCG
>JAHFDU010000145.1 GCA_023248835.1 Myxococcales bacterium
GCAGACGCGCTCCTGGCGGCGCCCACACCACCCGCATACCCGGATCCGGAACGTTGGACGCGCCGCAGACTACTTGGTGTTCGGCTTTGCCGTCGAAGAGGGTGACCAGCGTCAGCTTGGCGCCGTTCGGATGCGCTGCCTTGCCACGCACTTCGACCACCCGCACACCAGAAAAATCGCCGGCGGTGCTGCAGCCCTCTACTTCAAGCCCGGCCTGCGTCAGGCGATCGGATATTGTTTGCGCGTCGTCCTTGAGCCCAGGCAAAAGCTCGCGCAACCAGCGAAGCGAAATGTTCATGACTGGAATTGCGCGGCGAATCGCACGTCGCCGTCGAAAAAACGCCCGATGTTGTCGATACCGTAGCGCAACATCGCCATGCGCTCGAGGCCGAAGCCAAACGCGAATCCAGTGTAGCGCTCTGCATCGTAGTTCACGTGGCGAAAGACTTCGGGATCGACCATGCCGGCGCCGCCGAGCTCAATCCATCCCGATTGTTTACAGGTGCGACAACCTTTGCCCTCGCAGAATACGCAACTTATGTCGACCTCCGCCGAAGGCTCGGTAAAGGGAAAGAAAGAGGGTCGCAGGCGGATGCGATGCGTCTCGCCGAAATAGCGCCGGACAAAGTGGAGCAGCACGCCTTTGAGATCGGCAAAGGTCACGCCCTCGTCGACGCACAGACCTTCGATCTGGTGAAACATCGGCGAGTGGGTTGGATCTTCGTCTTTGCGGTAACAAGCTCCGGGCGCAATGATGCGCACCGGCGGGGGATGCGCCAGCATCTCGCGGATCTGCACCGGCGAAGTATGGGTGCGCAGCACCAAATCGGGCGCGCCCTCGACGTAAAACGTGTCCTGCATATCGCGGGCGGGATGATCTTTGGGCATCGCCAACGCTGCAAAATTATTGAAATCGGTCTCGACGTGCGGCCCGACGGCGACGACAAACCCGAGTTCTGCGAATATCGCGACCAGTTCGCGCCGCACCAGCGTGATCGGATGCAGATGGCCGAGTCGACGACGCACGCCGGGCAGAGTGAGGTCGACGGAGCGCTCTAGATCGCGCCTTCGCGCCGCTTCTTCGAGCGCGCTCAATCGCGCCGAAAATTCGCGCTCCACTGTTTCGATCGCGGCATTGCCGAGCTGTCCAACGTTACGTTTTTCTGTCGGTGCCGCGGTCTTGATCGCGTGTTTTTGTAAATTGCGCACCAGGCCTTGGGCGCCACCGTAGTCGGCAAAGACTTTGCGCAGCTCCTGTTCGGAGGTCGCGGTTGCAATGAGATTCGCGTAATCGCTGGTTAGTTTGGCGAACTGCTGCTTGAGTTCATCGAGGGTTGCCATGTAAACGAACCCTCCATGGCACTACGCGGTTTTCGCCTGGTCGACGATCTTGGTGAAAGTCGACGGATCGGAGACGGCGAGATCGGCCAAAATCTTGCGATCGAGCTCAATGTGCGCGCGCTTCAGGCCCCCGACCAATTTGGAGTAGCTGACGCCGTTCTGCCGCGCGGCAGCGTTGATGCGAATGATCCACAGTCCGCGGAAATCACGCTTGCGCAGGCGGCGGTGCCAGGTGGCGTAGCGCCACGCATGGCGCACCGCATCGGCCATCGCTTTCCACAATTTCGAGCGGCCGCCACGAAAACCTTTGGCTTCAGCGCGAATTCGATTGCGGCGACGAAGTGCTTTAAATCCCCGTTTTGCTCTCGGCATTGTCTACCCTCAAATGGCGGCATCGGGATCGACGCGGAGTCGATTTTCTGCCCTAAGCCAGCCTCAAACCGACACTTGCTAACACATTAGTGCTGGTACGGCAAGAGTGACTTCACCTGCGCTTCCTGGGCGCGGTTCACCACCTTGCTGCCGCGCAAACGGCGTTTGCGCTTGGTCGACTCGTGGCTCAAAAGGTGGCTCTTGTGCGCTTGCTTGTGCAGGACGTGGCCATTGGCAGTCACTTTGAACCGTTTCTTGGCACCTGAGTGCGTTTTCATCTTCGGCATGACATTCCTCGAAAAGAGAGGCACTATCTAGTGGGAAATGGGAAAAAGTGCAACCTCTTTTCCACTCAGTTCCTTAGTACCTTGACGCTCGCGGGGTCGCCCGGCGTACGGTCGGGCTGTGAGTGTGGCGCTGAACCCGTTCTCGCTCCAGGTGGCCCCGCTCGAAGACCGCAAGCAGCAACACCCGGTCACGTTCGCGGCATCGCTCTTCGACCGGTGGGCCGCGCGGATGCACGAGACCGCTTGGGGCGACGATACGGTTGAGCGTTCGTTCCGCGGTTACTGCATGTGGTTGCGGAACGGCACGCACGCCGAGGAGGCCTTCGAAGTCCAGGGCTCGTGCGTCACGCTAAAGTGGCCCCCGTCGGGGATCGCGCTCGCGGCGCTGCTGCTGCGCGGGCGGCGCCTGTGGCCCGCGTTTGGCCACCTTGTACGACGAAGAGCATCGCGCAGAGCTGGCTACGTCGGCCCGAAAACGGGCGGCCCGTTTGCCGCCGGCGTGGCGCTAACCGTGATCACGTTGACGCGATTGCGTCTGGCAGTTCGTTGACGTTGACGTGGTCGTTGTTGACGGCGACGGCGACGTGAACGATCTCAGCTCAGTCATCGCTGTCGGTGGCGCTTCAGCGTAGGCAATGTTCGATCTCGTGTAACAGATCGTCGCCGTCGCCGACGCCGACAAGGTCAACGACAACGCGGGATCGATCACGTCAACTTGATAACGGTCTAACCGTGATTGATTTGGCGCTCGAGTTCGAGCCAGAGAGGGGAGGGGTAGGCGGGCGGTGTTGGTTGGTGTGAGTAGACAGCGAATCCGTTGCGGTGCCAACCGACTGCGAGCGTGCGATCGTCGACGACGAGATCATCGAGCTCTTCGATTTGAAAACTGCGTTCGAAGGGTGGGCGCTCGGTCGGCGGCGGTGCGTGCCGGACTACACCACCGTTTTGCTTGAGGACGAGTTCGGCGATGAACTTTGATTGCGCGGCTACGAGCTGGGTGGTGCCGTCGAGGGCGATCGAAAGGGCGCGGCCGTGCACTGCCATGTCGCGTGGCTGGACATGTAGTAACAGCGCGCGGGCAGCCGCCATCGCGGCTTTTGCCGTCGGCAGCTCAAACGTTGCTTGGGCTTGCGTTTCGCCGCGACGTTCGATGCGCAACGTGGCTGCGGTGAGCACCCCGATTTTCCCCTCGGTGCCGACAAAAACGTGCATGAAATCGGGTCCGACCGCTTTGCGTGGCGCCACCTTGGTCCCAATCTCAGTGCCGTCATGAGTGAAGGCGACAACGCCGGCACACGCGGAAACAAAGCGACCGCTGCGCGGGCTCGCCTCGGTCGGACGAGGCCGCGACAGCAGCGCCCCTACTGTGCGGGTAAGCGATGCCGGCGGCAATGGCGGCAGCCGCAATCCGCGCTCCTGCAGGAGCGCGTTGAGTGCGGCGGCAGTGATTCCGGTCTGCACCGAAACCAGCAACGAAGTCTCGTCAAGATGCAGCACATTGCACATGCGCGACAAGTCGAGAAAAATCGCGTCGCCCCATGCTTCGACTTCGCTTAGCACGAGCGGAGGCACAATGCCCCGCTCGCCCTGAGCTAGTCGAAGGGTGCAGACGCGAACACTGGCGGCGCGCGCGATCGCCAGCACCTGACCGATCTCACTCGCCGATCCCGGACAGACCGTCACTCGGGGCTCGTTCGATGATACGTTGAGCGGTCCGACCGCGCTTCGCAAATCGGCGACGGTGATTGGGTGGATCATCGAGGAAGCCCCATCTTGCCGGGGTTGAGAATGTCATCGGGATCGAGCGTCTGTTTGAGCGCGCGATAGATCGCCATCGCGCCGCCGTGTTCGTCGGCCATGAAGCGGCTCTTGAGCAGCCCGACGCCGTGGTGGTGGCTGATGGTGGCGCCGACCTCTAGCGCCGCCTGCATGCCGACTTGCCAGATGCGATCGTAGCGTTCTTCTGCGCTCAGTTTCGCATCGCCGACGGAGGCGAAGGTGAAATAGATCGAGCAGCCATCGGGATAGGCGTGGGAAAAGTGTGCCATCACAAACGCGTAGGGCGCCAGTGCCTGTTTGACTGCGTAATAAAGCTCAAGCAGGCGATCCCAAGTGGTGGCCACTTCCATGGTGTCGACGAACGCGCCGGCGTCGAACACTTCCGACATGCGAAAACTGACTCGGTAGCGATGGGCAAGCCAGCGCTCACCCGGTCCGGGGCCAAGATCGCGGCCGCCGGCGTGTACAAGTTCGGTGGCGCAGTCGGCCGCTTCGGCTTCGGCGAGTGGGCGGGCGCCTTCGCAACCCACGATCAAGAGACAGCCCGGATGCACGGTGCGCAAAAAGCCATCGGCCAGTTGATTGAGCAGTCTGGGTTGTCCGAGCGCCGCCTTGAATAGGTGTTTTTTCAAGCTTGCGAGTGCGTCGTCCAAAGCGCCACTTTCGTTCTGCCTGCGATGGCCGTGGTCGCGCTTTTCACTGCGGTGCATGAAGCTGTCGAACTCGTCGTAGAGTCGAAGCACCGACGGACGGAGCCCGCGCTGCAGCAACCTTCGCGCTGCCTCAAGTCCGGCAGAGAGACGTGCAAAAGACCAGCCGCGAAGTAGCTGAATCTCGGGTTTGCGCCAAATCGTGGCGCAAGCCGAGGTGATGATGCCGAGCGTACCCTCGGACCCGACGATGAGCTGCGCCAAATCGGGCGTGGCGCCGGCCTCAAGTGTGTGAATTTGGCCGCGCCCGTCGACAAAAGTCAGGCTGCGCACCATGTCTTCGATTTTTCCGTAGCGCGTGGAGAGCTGACCGGCCGAACGTGCCGCCAACCAACCGCCAAAAGTGGAACACATGATCGACGACGGAAAATGGCCCATGGTGAAGCCGCGGCGTGAAAGTTCGTGCTCGAGATGCTCGCCGAGAATTCCGGCTTCGAAGGTGGCGCTGCCGGCGACTTCGTCAAGCGTCACCAGCTTGCGCATTCGTTTTAAGTCGACCACCAGTCCGCCGTGAATCGCCAGTGCGCCACCACAGACGCCGGAGCCAGCCCCGAAGGGCACGATCGGCGTGCCATGCGTGCGGGCGCGGGCGACGATTTCGGCGATTTCTTCGACCGTGGTTGGCCAGACAATCGCATCCGGTGGCGCCGGCGCCACCTTGCCGCGCTGAAGCCCAATCGTTGTGCGCGGCCACAGATCGCGAGCGTAGGCGGCCCGATCGGGTGGGGTAGTCGATACCCGCCCCGGGAAGAGCGCGCTCAGCTCGGCAACGATCGCTGGTGATCGACCCTGTGGAAGCACGGCTTATCTTTAGCCGAAAAGAACAAAAATTGCGCCGGTTCGTCCAGCGCCGCTGGCGTCAGGACAGCTGGAGACAGCTGGGCCTTGCATCGGCGCCTCTGACACTATAGTGTGGCGGCATTGGGCAAGCAAACATGAAGCAAAAATACTTCGAAAAAATTGTCCTCACTGTTGCATGTTTTTCCTTGGTCGCCTGTTCCGATCTGGCGCGTCATAACTTCGGTCAGGACGCCGCCACCGTCGATGCCGACACCATCGATTTGACCGATCAGCCAAGTGCACTCAAGGACGCTGGCTCGGACCAGCCCGGGCAGCTTTTGCCGAGCGATCTGAAGGGCCTTTCGGTGTGGCTCGATCCGCAGCGCGGGTTGACTGGCAGCACCGACGGCATTTCGCTATGGGCCGACCAGTCGGGCAAGGCCAATCACGCCTATCAGACGATTCCAGGTAGTAAGCCTACCGTGCACAAAAAAGGCCTCAACGGTCACGACACGCTGATGTTCACGTTTGAGAACAACACCTATTTGACCATCGACGATGCCGACAGTATGCACTGGGGAACCGACGACTATTTGGTGGCCGAAGTGGTGCAGTACATCAATTTGCCGGTCGGTGGTGACAATGACACCGTGGTCGCTCTGTGGGTCAAGCAACGCCTCGACGTCAGCGCGGCCGGGGTGGCTCTGTTCGGAAATTCGATCGCCGACAAACCTTCGACCAGCAAGATCTTGACCGCGGTGCATCAGCTCGGCGATCCGCTGGCGTATGTTGAAACCACCAACAAGGGCTACAACGATGGCCGCTTTCATTTGGTGCTGGTGCATCGTCATGGCTCCACGCTCGAGCTGCGCGTCGACGGCGTAGCCAATGCTGTGACCACAGGTCCAGTGACTGACGTCAGCGCGCCCCAGCGCAACGTGTTTATTGGCGGCGGCCCCTACCGCGAGTACATGCAGGGTGAGGTCGCCGAGGTGGTGGCGGTGCACGGCAAAGTGTCGGCGATGGAAGTTGACCAGCTCGAGCAGTATTTCCGAACCAAATTCGGCTTGTAACTTCGGCGCACCACTGAATTCTAGCCAGCCGCGACGTCGTCAACCGGTTGTCCTCTCAGAGATTACGAGACTACCAGCAGTCTGAACTACGTTCTTTTATTTCCCATAATTGATTTCAGGCGGGTTGTTTTAAAGAGATGTTGCTCTTGAGCAAATCCGGCTCTGCTCGCGCGCTTTCGCAGTGGCGAAGTTAGCGAGCGACCCAGAATAATTGCCACAATTTAAGGCCTGCGAAAAAGGAGGTAAATAGAAAAAGTGAAAAATTTGTAAGTTGTTTTCCGAGAAAATCCAAACCACGGCTTATGCCAAAGAAAAGAGGAGACACTATGGGCACTTATCTTGGATTTGTCAGCGGACTCATGATCGCGACTTCGCTTGCTGGTTGCAGCGGTAAACCAGCTGCTACCGATGATTTTTCGGCTTTCGCTGACGACAAGACGGACACCTTTTCAAGCAGAATGAAAGTGCTAAGAGCTCTGGAAAACGGCAGCTCTCAGAGCGCCGACTATACCGGTTCACCCCGCTACTTGGCCTACACCTTGTCCGGCCATACCGGTGATATCGTTGATATCTGGGTGCGTTCGGCAGACGGTGATGCGATCGCTTGGCTGACCAATTCAAGGTTCAAGATTGTGGCGAAGAACGACGACGCCGAGGACTCGACCCGCGATTCGCATCTGGTTCAAACCTTGAGTGCCAGCGGCACCTACTATGTCATCTTTCGCGAATACGATGGAAATCAAGCCAGTTTCGACATCTCGCTCGGCGGCCAGAAGCCGGTTGGTGACGTTTGCGAAGAGCAAGGACTCAACTGCGGATCGGTCGACGACGGCTCCGGTAACAGAGTGAACTGCGGAAAATGTAAGAGTCCGGAAACCTGCGGCGGCGGTGGCAAAGAGAATGTGTGTGGCGTCGCTGCCGCTCCGGAGAGCAATGACCCATTTGACCCGGGCAGTTGTGTTGGTCCAGCGATGACCGTCCAAGAAGCGGCCAGTAAATTCCCTAGAGGCGCTACGTCCGTCACACTGAGCGGCAAACTCCGCTTCGAAATTCTCCAGCGGTCTTGCACCAATCAAACGGGTTGTGGCGACTACACCCAGTTCTTTGGCTCCTACACGCCGCAAGACAAGGGCCCCTGGACTGCTACGGATCCGGCGGCGTTGCACCTTATTAACCGGTTCGGCGCCGACGGCGTCTTTCTTGAGATTCCCAGTACTGCCAGTTATCCTAACTCAGACCATTTCGCCTGTGCCGACTATAACCCCCATAGGCTCATAGTGTACGTGGGTTCACCAACCATCAGGAGCTCTTTCTATTGCTTCGCCGATGGCAATCGCGACCATGTTTCTCTCGACAATGCTCGAGCACTCGCAACTAATCACTGCGCGCGAATAGAAGCGAGCGGTCGAGTGGGTTCTGCTCAGCTGTATACCGAGTACATTATGGCCGGGCTTGTCCGATACTAACGCCGTCTGCGTCTGACTAAATGTCTCCCAGCCAATAGCGAAAATCCGAGCAAGACAGCAAATCCACTCGCGCTCCACCAGGCGACATGAGCGGCGTGCGGTTGGCGGCGGCCGTCGAATACCATCGCAAACGTGGCGGCGCTGATTCCGAGCACCGCGTAAAGTAGCTGGTGCCCGAGTGCGTAGAGAACGCGTGCGTGCTCGTCGATGCCGCGAAAACGCACTTCGAGTTCGCCCTGCTGGGCGCGCTGGAGAAATTTCTTGATGTCCGCCGGTAGGCCGACCAGCGAGCTCGCCAGATCTTTGGTGGTGTCGACGAGGAGGGCTTGCCAATCGCGATCTTTGCCGAGCACGAATTCTTCGAGATAGGGCCGAATCACCGTCATCGGATTGAGCGTCGGGTCGAGCTCGGTGCACAGGCCCATCAAAAGTAAGATCGTGCGCTCGAGCAGGATCCACTCTTTGGGAACGTGAAAATGGTCGGCCAAATCGCGGATCGACACTTCCATGCGGCGCAAGTCCGCCAAGTTTTCCAGCGCGCGCTTGGGATCGAACTTGACGTCTTTTAGCGAAAAACTGTCGAGCGCAATCTCCTCTTGAAAACGCTGGTGCAAAAAATCGATGACGCGATCGAAGATCGCAGGGTCGGCGCCGCGCGAGATAAATCCCATGTCCTTCATCGCCTGCACCAGTCGCGGCGTGTTGCGGGTCAGGCCCGCCTGGATCAGATCGATGATGCCGCGGCGCATCTTGGGCGACACCTCAGCGATGGCACCGAAGTCGATAAATACGATGCTGACCGTACCCTCGTTGTCGCGTTCGACCAGCAAATTTCCGGGATGGGGATCGGCATGATAGACGCCGTCGGTGAAAATCTGCTGACAGTAGGCGCTGACCACCAGTCGGGCGAGCCCGGCTTGATCGACACCGAGCGCTTGTAGTCGCTGGCGATCGGAGACCTTGACGCCGCTTATCCAGCCGGTGGTCAAAATGCGCGCGCTACAAAATTCGGGATGGACACGCGGAAATTTGACGTCGGTTCGCCCGACAAAATGGCTGGCGATGCGCTCGAGATTGGCAGCTTCGGCGCGAAAATCGAGCTCCTGCAGAATCATGCCGCGAATTTCTCGGTAGACTCCGTCGAGGCCGCGGTAGGGAAAAAAATAGGAGATCACTTTGACGATGCGATGAAGCAGACGCAAATCGAGCGCGACGATCTCGTCAATGTCGGGATACTGCACTTTGACTGCGACGTATTCGCCGCTCTTTAGGCGCGCTCGGTGCACCTGCCCAATCGAGGCTGCTGCCACCGGCTCGGAAGCAAACTCCGCAAACAGATCGAGCGGCCGCGCCCCACCGAAGTCTTCACTGACGCGCGCTTCGACATCGCTGTAAGGACGCGGCGGTACCCGGTCCTGCAGGCCGGCCAGTTCAGAGCGAAATTCGGGCGGCAGAAAATTGGTCATGATGCTGATGAGCTGTCCGACTTTGATAAACAGGCCCTGCAGCCTTGCGATGCAGCGTTCAATCCGGCGCGCGTTTTGTAAATGCTTGGCGCGCAACAGTTCGTCGGTGCGCGCCGGCGACAGCACCTTAGAAAGCAGGCGCAGCCAGAGATAGCCGCCGGCGACGACGAAGGTAACCCAATAGACCAATAGCAAGCGTTCGATTCCACGCGGCGGCTCGCTGCTCGCGGTGGAAAGGGTCTCGCTGTTCGAAGTTGAATCCGCGCTCACGCCGCGAGTGTACCTGAGGGCGCCGTGGTTTTGCTAACTCGAACACCGGTCATTTG
>JAHFDU010000146.1 GCA_023248835.1 Myxococcales bacterium
TCCCGGCTCGGTGGTGCTGCTCGACGCTTCGACCCGGCCCAACTATGCCATCGCCAATACCGATGTCACCCTTGCCTCCACCGGATCGCTGACTTTTTATAGCGACAATGTTTGCACGAGTAGTACCTCTACGGTCACGGTGGCGCAGAGCGCGTCGACCGCGGTTTTTTACGTGAAGAATACTGCTTCGGAAACCACCACCGTCACCGCCAGCTCAGCCGGGCTTACCGACGGCACGCAATCGGTCATCAGTGGCTCGATCCCGACCGGATCGATCTCTAGCGGCGGCTTTCATAGCTGCGCCGTGGTCTCAGGCGGCGCCCAGTGCTGGGGCCGCAACAACAACTATGGCCAGATCGGTGACAACACCACCACCAATCGAACCTCACCGGTGTGGGTAAGCAGCCTTACTTCTGGAACCAGCGTCACCATGGTCGCCGCCGGCTCGACCCACAGTTGCGCGGTGGTTTCCGGTGGAGTCAAGTGCTGGGGGTCCAACGGCTTCGGTGAGCTTGGCGACGGCTCCACCACCGAGAGCCACGTCCCAGTCGATGCCATCGCGGCCAACGCTGGAGCGACTTACGTAACTGCCGGAAACATCTACACCTGCGCCATCGTGCGCGGCGCGGTCAAGTGCTGGGGCTATAATGGCGGCAGCAATCTTGGCGATGGTACCGCCGCCAACCGAACCTCGCCCACCGCCGCGCTCTATGCCACCGCCGGGGTGACCCAAATATCGGCCGGGCGCAATTTTTCCACCTGCGCGGTGGTGTCAGGTGGTGTGCAATGCTGGGGGGCGAATAACAGCAATCAGCTCGGCACCGGTACCGGTACTTCGTCTGTGCCGATCACCATCGATCTCATCGGTACCGCCGGCTACGGGGTGACCGAGGTGGCGGCCGCCGATTCGCACGGCGCCGCGGTGGTAAGTGGCGGGCTCATGGCGTGGGGCTACAACGGCAACGGCCAGTTCGGCAACAGCAGCATGACCGATTCAGTCTTTCCGGTCACTGCGATTGCGGCTTCGAGCGGGGTCACCAACGCGGCAGCCTGGGCCAGTAGCACCTGTGTCATTGTTTCGGGCACCGTCAAGTGCGCCGGCGACAACACCTATGGACAGCTCGGCGACAACACCACCACCACCAGTACCTCGTTCGTCACCGCTACCTCGCCCACCCCCAACGGAGTCAGTATCGGCATGGGCAATGGCCACACTTGCGCTTTTTATGATGATGCCACCGCCGAGTGCTGGGGAAGCAACACCTACGGCCAGGTCGGCGATGGCACCATGACCGAACGCCACGTCGCCGTCCCAGTCACGTTCCAGTAATCCATTACGACGACGGCACAGCGCAGTGCAGTGTGCTGGGGCAGCAACGACTACCGAACGCCACGTCGCCACCGCGGTTACCTTTGCGCCGTAATTCTAGTGACCACTGCCGATCGGCGTGGTATTATCTTTTTTACTAGAGGTAATACCAGTGCGAGTTGTGGCCGTAAAAATGCCAGAGAGAATGTTAGAACGGGCTTCACGCCTCAGTCGACATCGTCAAATCTCACGATCGGCGCTCTTTCGCGAGGCGCTGCGGCGCTATTTGATTGAAGAGAGAGAGCCGGTCGCCGCGCCGCCAGGATCCTTTGCCGAGGTGGCACGCAAGTACATCGGTTGCGTCAGCGGAGGGCCGTCCGATCTGTCGTGGAATCCGAAACACATGACCGGTTTTGGGCAATAGAAGCGTGGTGAAAACCCGCGCGATCATCGACACCGGACCATTGGTCGCGCTCATCAAGGACGACGACGATTTTCACGACTGGGTGACCGAGCAACTAGGGCAGATCGGACCACCGCTACTGAGCTGCGAAGCGGTGATTGCCGAGGCGCTTTTCTTGCTCTCGGCGACTCGTGGTGGAGCCGAAGCGGTACTCGGAATGATTGCCGACGGATTCTTACGTCTTCCCTTTCGGCTGGAGAGCGAAGTGGCGACGATCAAACGGCTGCGCTCGCGTTATGCAAGCGTGCCGATGTCACTCGCCGATGCCTGTCTGGTCCGGATGAGTGAACAACATTCCAGCGCCAACATTCTAACGATCGACAGCGATTTTCGTATTTATCGTCGCCATCGGCGGGAGCCAATTCCGACGCTCTGCCCACGCTAATTTCATGATACACTCCAATCTCGGATGTTGATTGCAAAGACACGAATCGTCGGCCTCGCGATGGCGATGGCGTTGCTTGGTTCTTCCGGCGGCTGCGATGCGCCACGATCACGCCCTCCCGGTGCCGGAGCCGACATGGCCGACTTGGGCGAGTCTCCGCTCGAAACCGACGCCACCATCGTCAACATGGATGGCGCGCCCGCCGGCGAAGATGCTTCGAACCAAACCGACAGCGCACCAACAACGGACGCCAGCGTCGACAGCGCGACAGATGGTGCAACCCGGTCAGACGGCGGTGCGGTGCGTGGTTTTCACATTTTCGTTTCTGACGCGATCAGTAACCGCGTCTTGCAATTCGACGATCTGACCGGCGCTAACTGGAAATCGTTTGGCAGCAGCGGATCGGGGATGAATCAATTCAAGTTCCTGTGGAAGATCTTTGTCGACAGCGACGATCGCATCTACGTCGCTGATCAGGGCACCTCCCGCATCATTCGCATAGACGACGTTTCGGGCTCTAACTGGGTCGCCTACGGCACGCCTGGGTCGGACGTCGGTCAATTCATCAACCCGACTTGCGTCTGGGCGAATTCGCACCACATCTATGTTTGCGACGGCAACGATCGCATCGTCCGCATCGACGACATGACCGGCGCCGGCTGGATCACCTATGGCACCACGGGATCTGGGGTCGGCGAATTCTCCGTCCCGATTCGGCTGTTTGTCGACGACAGCGAAAGAATCTACATCTCCGATTCGGGCAACGGTCGCATCGTGCGGATCGACGACATGACCGGCGCCGGCTGGGTCAGCTTTGGCTCGCAAGGTTCCAGCGTTTCACAATTCAACAACCCGCGCGGCATTTTCCTAGACAGCACGGCGCGGATCTACGTCTCCGACGCCAACAACCACCGCATCGTCCGTTTTGACGACATGACCGGCGCCGGCTGGGTCAGCCTCGGCGGACCATCGAGCGGCAGCGGCGTCCGGCAATTTTACCAACCGCGCGACGTTTTTGTTTCGCACAGCGGCCGAATTTACGTCGCCGACACCTTGAACGCGCGGATTGAGCGTTTCGATGACATGACTGGCTCAGGCTGGACCACGTTTGGCTCGAGCGGCACCGGAGTGGGCAAATTTTCCGATCCCACCAGCATTTTCATCGCCGAGTAGTCAGCCCAATAGGCCTTGTGAAAATCTACGATTCGATCGTATATTTTCAACGATGCTATCGCGTTTTGCTAAAAGACCGCTTGAGCTCGCACTGAGTCAGTTTCGCGTCGTCGCCATCGTCGGCTCTCGCCAGGTAGGGAAAAGCACTTTGGCAGAGGGATTTGCAGGGCGCCATTTCGTCACCCTCGACGATCTTGGCGCGCTCAATGCCGCCGAGGCCGATCCGCGAAGCTTCATCCGCGATCTGCCGCGGCCAGCCACCATCGACGAAATCCAGCGGGTACCCAAACTGATGTTGGCGATCAAAGAGCTGGTCGACAAAGAGCGGCGTCCCGGATCATTTCTAGTGACCGGGTCTTCGCGCCTCGACACCCTGCGCGGACTACGCGAATCGCTCGCCGGCCGGATGGCGCTGTTTCACCTGCGGCCGATGATCGCCCAAGAGCTCGCTGGGCACCCGGACACATCACTGCTCGATCGTTTGTTCGATTGCAGAGATCTGCGCTCGGTGACAACGCTGTTTTCCAAGGCCAAACCACTGACTGGCGTCGACAAGAAAAGTTTTCTCAAAGGCGGTTTTCCCGAGCCAGCGTTGCATCTCAACCAGGCCGGCCGGCGTGCCTGGTTTCGCGAATATCGTAAGAGTTACATCGAGCGCGACATCCCAGCGCTGCTACATGTCGAAGAGTTGCCGTCGCTGATTCGATTCCTCACCGCTTGTGCATCTTCGACTGCACAGCTGGTGAATACCACCAAGCTTGCCAGCGACATCGGTATTTCAGTGGACACCGCCCGGCGCTGGATCGGCATCTTCGAAAGCACCTTCATTGCCGAACGGCGGACACCCTACTGGAGAAATGTTCGCCACCGACTGGTAAAATCTCCCAAACTGTTTGTCTGCGATGCCGGGTTGGCGGCAAGTCTGTGTGGCATTGATAGCTGGCCAACCGGAGAAAATGCGGCAGCCGCAGGTCATCTACTGGAGACCTGGGTGCACAACCAGCTTGCCACCCTTGCCGACCTTGCTGAAACGGAACTGCATTTTTATCGAACCCATAGCCAAGTAGAGGTGGATTTTGTCTTGGCGCGTCCGGGCAAACTCATCGGCGTCGAAGTCAAGCACAACGCCACCGCAAAAATCAAAGATGCTGCCGGAATCGACTCTTTGAGCATGTTCAAAGACTTTCGTTTCGGTATTGTTCTGTATCTCGGCGATTCGGTGATCCCGCTTTCGGCCAATGCGGTAGCGGTGCCGCTTCCCCTTTTTTTCGGTGCTTAACCATTTGAAAACTGTCCCCAAAATGAAAAGGAGCGAACTTCGATCCCTGCTCGCGCTGGCGCTGCCGTTGGTGGCAGCACAGCTCGGGCAGCACATGATGAGCTTGGTCGACGCCATCCTGGTCGGCCGTCTTGGGCCCGAGGCGCAGGCGGGGGTTTGCAACGGCAACGGCATCTACTTTGCTTTTACCCTGCTCGGATTTGGCGCGGTGATGGGTTGCGAGCCGCTGATTTCGCAGGCGATCGGCGCGGGCCAGAGCGATCGCGCACGGGCGGTGAGACGGGCGGCCCTGCAAGTGGCATTGCTGGTCGCGCTTCCAATGACCCTCATCATTGGACTTTCACCAACGGTTTTGCCGCGCCTTGGCATCGCGCCAGATATCACCGAAGAGACTCGCCGTTACCTGTTCGGGCGACTGCCTGGTGTGCTGCCATTTCTCCTGTTCGCCGGCGAGCGCGCCTATCTTCAGTCGCTCGGGCGCACCCGACCGATCATCGTTTCGGTGGTACTGGCCAACCTCATCAACTTCATCGGCAATTTGTTGTTGATTTACGGCGACCGTGCACTCGTGCGTGTCGGACTTGGCGCGCATGGGCTGCCCGCGCTCGGAGTGCTCGGCGCCGGCTTGGCCTCGTCGCTGTCAACCTGGCTGTCGTTCTTGGTGCTGTCGCGCGCGATCGCGGCGCTAAAGATGGCAAGCACGAAGCATTCGCTGAGCCAGCTGCGGCAGCAAATCGTCGAAATTGGACTGCCTATAGGCCTGCAATTGTTTGCCGAAATCGGACTATTCGCCGCCGCTGGCCTTCTCGCCAGCCACATCAGCGCCGTCGCTGGCGGGGCTCACCAAACCGCCATCGCCTTGGCCAGCTGCACTTTCATCGTCGCCGTCGGCCTCGGCGCTGCCACCTCCACCCGCGTCGGCCTTCACGTCGGCGCCGGCGATTCTGAGGCGGCGCGGCGCGCTGGATTCACCGGGCTCGCCCTGGTCACCGGTTTCATGGCCTGCTGTGGCGTCCTGTTTGTCGCCGTGCCGCACACACTCGGCAGCCTGGTAACCAACAGCGCCGAGGTACTTGCGTCCGCCGAGCCGCTGATTGTCATCGCCGCTTTTTTCCAAATCTCCGACGGATTGCAGGCGGTGGCAGCTGGCGCGCTGCGTGGCGCTGGCGACACTCGCGCCTCTTTTGTTGCCAACGTCGTCGGCCACTATGGCGTCGGGCTGCCAGTGGCGCTGTGGCTAGGGCTACATCGCCATATGGGGATCGTCGGCCTGTGGTGGGGCCTGCTTTGCGGCCTCACCGCGGTGGCTTTGTTTTTGGTGGTGCGCTTCGTTGTCCTGTCGTCGCGGCCGATGAAGCCGGTGCAAGCGGCGCCCGCTGAGGATCCGCCAGTTTTTCAGTAGGCGTGGGCGTCGGCGTGGGCGAATCAGCCACGGAAAGCGGCGCATGCACCGATAGGAAATTAGAAATCACTGCTCTTCGATCAAAGTTTTCCAGCCGGCGGCGCCAACAACCGAGAGCGCGTTGTCGCTCGATCCGTTCACCAAAGTCACCACCAGCAGCTTTTTCGACGGCAAATAGGCCATGGTGCCACTGTTGCCGTGAAGCGGTCCGCCGCCATGACCGATGAGTGGTCCCCACTGGGTCGGCGTGATCGCCACCCCAAGCCCCCAATTTACGGTGGCGCCGCTCGACAGCGGTGCTGGTTGCACCATCGCCTGTCGCATTGAATCGGAGAGCACTTTTCCCTCGATCAGCGCTGAGCACCAGGCGCGCAAGTCTTCGGCGGTGGACACGATCTGCCCGGTTGCCCACACCACCGACGGGTGTACTTTTTCCAAGACGTCGACAAATCCACCTTGACCGTTCGTTTCATAGCCCCGCGCGGGCGCGACTTGGTCTTCGCCCCAAATGAAAGTGTTGTGCAAACCGAGCGGCGAAAACAGCCGCGTGTGCAGTTCATGCGAGAGCGAATTGCCAGTGGTCATTTCGATGACGCGACCCAAAAGAACGTAATTGGTATTGGAGTAATTCCAAGCCACGCCCGGTTCCGACAGACGGGGAAGCCGCGCCGCCACCGCAATCATTTGCGCCGGCGTCCAGAAATCGGCCCAGGCGGCGACAACTGCCGGATCGGTGAAATAGTCGGGAATACCGGAGGTGTGACTGAGCAGTTGACGCAGCTTGATTTGTGCACTCTTGGGAAATTGCGGAAACCATCGGCTCAGAGGATCGTCGAGCGCGAGTTTTCCCTCGTCAACCAATTGCAGAGCAATCGCCGCGGTCATGGTTTTCGAGATGCTCCAAATGCGAAAGCGGCTGTCGGGAGAGGTTTTGGTTGCAAGTACGATGTCGATGTCTCCCACCGCGCCGGACCAAAAAGTTCCATCGGCGCGACGAACCGCCATCGCTCCGCCCGGTGCCGGAACTTGAGCTTGCGCCTTTTGCAATTCCGCGAACAGTTGCGCTTCGTCGCCGTGAGGGCTTGCAGTGGCGTCGATCGCGAGCGTTGCGGTGTCGACAGAAAGCAGATCAGCCACAGCGGCTTCGTCACTGCCGGCGTCGCTCGGTTCAGCGACATCAAACAAAGACGGCGCGCAGGCACCGAGAAGAACTGCAAAAACCGTAGTTCCGTTACTCCATTTCACTAAAAGTCGCATAACACGAAACCCATCGCCGCGGTAGCCTGTGCTAAGTTGGCTGCACCATGCACCATTTTGAGTACCGCGGCGATGAACTTTTTTGCGAAGGGGTGGCACTCAAGCAGATTGCCGAGGCGGTTGGCACCCCGACCTATATTTATAGTCACGCCACGCTCGAGCGGCACTATCGCGTATTCGATCAGGCGCTCAAGCAAAGCGGCAAGCCGCATCTGATTTGTTATTCGGTCAAAGCCAATTCCAACTTGGCGGTGCTGCGCACCTTGATTGGGCTCGGCGCCGGCGTCGACACGGTGTCGCGCGGCGAAATTGCGCGCGCTCTCGCGGTTGGCTGTGATCCGAAGAAAATTGTTTTTTCCGGCGTTGGCAAGCGCGACGATGAAATTGAATTTGCGCTCAACAGCGGAATCTTGGCGCTCAATGTCGAAAGCCACGGCGAGCTTGAAGCGATTGAACGCGTCGCCGCTCGCATCGGGGTGCGCGCTCAGGTTGCGCTCAGGCTCAATCCCGACGTTGATGCTGAAACCCATCCCTACATTTCGACCGGGCTTACAAAAAATAAGTTCGGCATTCCCGTCGCCCAGGCCAAAGAGGAATTCAGGTTTGTACGCGCGCAAAAACATTTGGATGTGATCGGCATCGATTGCCACATCGGGTCGCAGCTGACCAAGACGGCGCCGTTTCTCGACGCGATTTATAGGCTCGGTGATTTGGCGCGCGCGCTGGCGCAAGACGGTGTCCAGATTCGCACCCTCGACATCGGCGGCGGACTTGGGATTCCTTACAAGGGCGACGGGGGCGAGACGCCACCCTCACCCGACGAATACGCTGCCGCAGTCACGCTCGCGCTGAAAGCATTTGGCGATCTCGAAGTGACGCTCATCTGTGAACCCGGTCGCGTCATCGTCGGCAATGCCGGCGTGCTGCTGACCCGCACGCTCTATGTGAAACAGGGCGAGGTCAAAAATTTTGTCATTGTCGACGCGGCGATGAATGATCTGATTCGGCCGGCGTTTTACGATTCGTACCACGCGATTTGGCCGGTCGAGAAAAGGCCAGCCGATCCGATCGTCTGTGACGTGGTCGGGCCGATTTGTGAAACCGGCGATTTTTTGGCGCGCGATCGCCAGCTCGAAACCCGGCCGCAACCCGGCGATTTGCTCTCGGTGATGTCAGCCGGCGCCTACGGTTTTACCATGGCCTCCAACTACAACACCCGGCCGCGCCCGGCCGAAGTGATGGTGCGTGGCGAGGAGTTCTTTGTCGTGCGCAAACGCGAGGAGCTTGCCGAGCTTTGGTGCAACGAATCAGTGCCGGCATTTTTACAAAACGTATGAAGAGCATGGTGGACTCACTTGTTGCTTGGTTTAAGCAAAACCGGCGCGAACTGCCGTGGCGAAAAAATCGCGATCCCTACGCAGTGTGGATTTCCGAAATCATGCTGCAGCAAACCCGCATCGACACCGTGATCGACTATTATGCTCGCTGGATGCAGCGCTTCCCCACCGTCGCAGCGCTTGGTCGAGCGCCGCTCGACGAGGTGCTAGCGTTGTGGGCAGGACTTGGCTACTACGCTCGCGCTCGCAATTTGCATCGCTCGGCGCAGAAAATTGCCGACGAGTACGACGGAAAGTTTCCCGATGAACTCGAACGCCTGCTCGCGCTGCCCGGTGTTGGTCGCTACACTGCAGGCGCGATCGCTAGCATCGCTTTTCAAAAACCCGAGCCAATTGTCGACGGCAATGTCGCGCGGGTATTGCAGCGGGTCTATGCAATCGAAGGTGCGTCGCAAGATCGCCGAGTGCAAAACGAGCTGTGGCAGCGAGCACAGGAATTGGTGCCAACCGATTTTCCGTCGGAATTTAACCAAGGTTTGATGGAACTCGGCCAGCTGATTTGCACGGTTGCAGATCCGAGTTGTGAGCGCTGCCCGCTTGTAAAGATTTGTCGCGCCCGCAAACAGAATCGCCAAAGCGAAATTCCGGCAGCGCGCGCCCAAAAAAAAATTCCGGTGGTCAAAATGGCGACACTTCTGGTGCAGAACAGCACTTCGATTTTGTTAATGCGCCGCAAGCCAGCCGGGTTGTGGGGCGGCTTATGGGAGCCACCGTCGCTGGAAATTGGAAAGCGCGAAAGCGCCGCCACCATCACCGCAAAGATTGGCGATACGCTGGGCGT
>JAHFDU010000436.1 GCA_023248835.1 Myxococcales bacterium
GAATTTCTACACCAAATTCTTGCCCGAGGCGGAGAGGCTCAAGCCCGGGGTAACCCGGACCGCGCTCAGCTTGCCCGAGCATCGCTGGCTTACCAATCGTTCGCCGGAAGAGATCAAGCAGCAGATCGAGTTTTATCGACAGCGCTACGGACAGACTCCAGCGCAGTAGGATTAATCGACGATGCTTGAGCGACCGGCGCGCGCGGCTTCGATAAAATCCTGAATTGTGTCGCGATTCCCGGCTTCGATCGCCTGGCGCAATTGGCCGAGAGAGCCAGCGAAGGCTTCGATTGAGTCGACCAAGTGCGCGCGATTGGCGAGAAAAATGTCGCTCCACATCTTCGGATTGCTGGCGGCGATGCGAGTGGTGTCGACAAACCCGCCGCCAAAAAGTCCGCGCAGCAAAGGGTTTGCTGTCGCATGGTTCCCGACGCTGGAGGCGAGTGCGAAAGCCACCGCGTGCGGCAAATGGCTGACCCATGCGAGCGCGCGATCGTGCTCTTCGGTCGCCATCTCTTGCACGCGTGCACCGGCGGCGATCCACAGCTCGCGACATGCAAGAAGGCTCGTCGGGCGAGTCTTCTTTGTAGGTGTAAGGAGACAAAGTTTTCCGGAAAAAAGATCGGCACGCGCCACATCACAACCGCTCTGTTCGCTGCCCGCGAGCGGATGGCCGCCGACAAAACGCTCGGGATAGGGGAGGGCGCGCGCCACCTGCGCCAGGACGTCACCTTTGGTCGAACCCACATCGGTAACCAAGCAGTCTGAAGGCACCGTGGAAGAAATCGCACGACAGACTTCTTCGGTTGCGCCGACCGGCATCGCGAGCAGGAGCAAATCTGCGTTGGCTGCTGCGGCGGCAGGAGACGGCGCCACTTGGTCGATGATGCCGATGGCCTTGGCGCGCTCAAGCTCGGCGCCATCGGTATCACTGCCAATCCAATGCTTAACGACGCCGGCTTTGCGCAACGCCAGCGCCAGCGATCCGCCGATCATGCCGGTGCCAATCAGCGTCGCGCGCGAAAAATGGGTCATGACAAAATGGTGGCCAAAGCATGAAGGAGACGCTCATTCTGCGCAGTCGTACCGACGGTAATGCGCAGATGATTCGGCAAACCGTAATTGGGAACGGGGCGGACAATGACGCCGGCCTTGAGCAGCGCTTGATAGATCACTTGCGCAGGGCGTTTGCGCGATTCGACCAAAAGAAAGTTGCCTTGCGACGGCAAGACGTCGAAACCGAGCGCGCCGAGTCCGGATTCGAGCGCAAACATTTGATGGGTGTTGCTCTCGACCGAACGCGCCACATGCGCGTCGTCGCCGAGCGCCGCCAGCGCGGCGGCCTGCGCAACCGAATTGACGTTGAACGCCATTCTCACGCGGTCGACGTAGGCCGTGAGATCTGCAGGGGCGATCGCATAGCCGACGCGTAGACCTGCTAAGCCATAAACCTTTGAAAACGTGCGCAGCACCGCCCAGCGTTTACGTGCCGATTGAAACTCAAACGCACTTAAGAAATCTTTTGACCGGACGTACTCGACATAGGCCTCGTCGACCACCAACACAATCTCGGGTGGCAACTTTGTCATCAGCGCTTCGATGTCGGTACGAGCCAGATAGGCGCCGGTGGGATTGTTCGGGTTTGCAATGAACAGAAGCTTGGTTTCGGGGCGCACCGCTTTGAGCACTGCTTCGACATCGATTTCAAAACGCGGACCGACTGCTACTTCGCGAAATTTCCGTCGGTGGCCGAGGGCGGAGAGTTTGTAGCAAGCAAAGGAGTAGGCCGGTGCTAGCACCTCCTCATCAGGAGAACAAAAAGTCTGGACGAACAGATCGATGAGTTCATTGGAACCGGATCCAGTGCTGATCCAGGCCTCTGCGACACGATGCTTTTTTGCGATCGCTTGGCGTAAATAGTAGGCGCTGCCGTCGGGATAGAGCTGCGATTCCTGCAGCGCCTGTCGAGCTGCCTCGACTGCGAGCGGCGAAGGACCCAGCGGATTTTCATTGGAGGCGAGTTTGATCGCGCCGGCTTCGGGCCAGGCGAGACCGAGTTCCCGCTCAAGTTCACTGAGCGGCTTGCCGGGCACGTAGGGTTGTATTTCGGCGATCGCCTGGTCGACCACAGTCTTCATGACGCTGCCCCAGCGGCGGGCGTGCGCGGATAGGAGCCGAGAACTTTGATTGCTTCGCACGTCGTCGCCAGCTCGCCGAGCGCGGCTTTCACCGCGGCATCGTCAAAATGGCCGTCGACGTCGAGAAAGAACAAATACTCCCAGGCTCTCCGTCGCGACGGTCGTGATTCGATGCGGGTGAGGTTGAGCCCGTGGGTGGCGAGCGGCGAAAGTACTTGGTGCAGCACCCCGGGCTGGTCGCGCACTTGCAGCATCAGCGAAGTCTTGTCTTTGCCCGTCGGCTTGGCGCCGCTTTTCCCAATCACTAAAAATCGCGTCACGTTGTCGGCGCGATCCTGAATCGTCGAGCGCACCACGCGTAGATCGTACAAGTGTGCGGCCAGCTCGGATGCGACAGCGGCCGCCAGTGGATCGTCTTTGGCCAGACGCGCCGCCAGCGCGGTCGATGCCACTTCGATGAGCGCCACGCCGGGCAGGTGGTTCGACAGCCAGCCGCGACACTGCGCCAGTGCCTGCGGATGCGAAT
>JAHFDU010000437.1 GCA_023248835.1 Myxococcales bacterium
CCGATTCGCTCGACGGCGTAGCCCGCCTGCCAAGTGAGCTGGTCGACCAGATAAAACCGATCGCGTCGCCGCTTTTTCCACACTGCTTTGAGGACTTTTCCGTCGGCCAGGTTTTCACCCATGCGATCGGCAAGACTGTTGGTGAGAGCGAGCACATGCAGCTCACCGCTCTCGTACGCAATACTCATCCGCTACATTTCGACGAGGTCTACTGCAAAGACCACTCGTTCACCAAGACGCGAGTGGTTTATGGCGGTTTGGTGCTCGGTTGGATCTGCGCACTCACTTCGCGCGATGTTGCCGGCAACGCGCTGTGGGATCTTGGCCTCGATCAAGGCGCCCATCCGAACGGTGTGGTCGCCAGCGACACGCTCTACGCCGCATCCAAAGTGCTCGCGGTCCGAGATCGCGGCGCTGCTGGCGAGGTTACTTTTCGCATCGTCGGAATCAAGAACAAGACTTCGGCGCAAGCGTTTGTAGAGCATGGTGACAATCTGTTTGCCGACGAGCTTTCTAAGCGCGAGAACAAAATCACAGACAAAGTCGTCGAGATCACTCGAACCCTCTTAATTCGAAAGCGAGCCAACTAAATGTCGAACACACAATATGAGCAGCTGGTCATCGCGCGCGAATTCTCGGTGAGGCGCACCGAACTGACTTGCCCTGCGCACTCGCTCAAGATGATGGGCAAAGCGGCTTCGAGCGAGGCCGACGAAGTGATCTTGGATCTCGAAGACAGCTGCGCCGTATCACAAAAGATTGAAGCGCGGAAGACGCTCATCGAAGCGCTCAACACGCTCGACTTCAAGACTAAGATTCGCGCGTTCCGCCCCAACAACATTCGCACCAAGTTTTTCTATCGCGACGTCATCGATGTCGTCGAAGCCGCCGGCAAAAACATCGACGTCATGGTGCTGCCCAAAGTCTACGAAGCGTCGGACGTCCTGTTCGCCGATCGGTTGCTCACCCAAATCGAGCAAAACATGGGACTGCCGATTGGCAAGATTCGCCTCGAGGTCCTGATCGAAAGCGCCAAGGCGGTGCTGCATGCCGAGGCGATCGCCGCTTGCACGCCGCGCATGGCGGGGCTCATTTTTGGCATCGCCGACTATGCCGGCGACATCGGCGCCAAAGAGCTCACCGGCGAGCAGTTTGCCGTTTACCACTATCCCAAAGCCAAAACCATCGCCGCGGCGCGCGCTGCCGGCATCGATGTCATCGACAACGTTACGTTGCAATTTCGCGATCTCGTTCAGTGTGAAAAAGACGCGCGCGCAGCCTGCCAAATGGGATTTGATGGCAAATGGGCGATTCATCCCGATCAGGTCAAGGTAATCAACAACGTGTTCACACCGTCGAAGGACGACTTGACCCGCGCGACTGAAATTCTCGACCTCTACAAAAAAGCCGACGTCGATTCCGGCCTCGGCGCCATCGTCTACAAAGACGAAATGGTCGACGCCGCGACGCTACGGGTAGAGTGGAAAAAATTAGCGGTCGCCAAAAAAACCGGACTTCTCTGATTGCGAAGCGAACTGAACTCATTCATGAACAAGTTGCTGTACCCGTTGATAAGAGATGCCAAGTAGTTCGCCGGTATCACGAACACTGAGGCCAAGTTTCTGAATGAGCTTTCGGACTGCGATCGCCGTGGTAGTGGGCCCTCAGTGCTCACTCGCATTGACACTGGTGCACCTTCCGTTATTCACTGATGCAATACTAAAGGAGATCCCATGCGTGAGGTGGTGATTGTTGGAGCGGCCCGCACTCCGATCGGCAGTTTTCAGGGTGAGCTGGCGTCGCTCAAAGCGCCGGAACTCGGCGCCATCGCGATTCGCGAGGCATTGAAACGATCGCAGCTGCAAGCTGCGGACGTCGGTGAAGTTCTGATGGGCTGCGTGCTGCAAGCGGGCATGGGGCAGGCGCCGGCGCGGCAAGCCGCGATTTTCGCCGGACTTGCAAAGGAGACGCCCTGCACCACTGTCAACAAAGTCTGCGGCTCTGGGCTCAAAACGGTGATGATGGGCGCGCAAGCGATCGCACTCGGCGATGCCGACGTGGTGGTGGCGGGCGGGATGGAGTCGATGTCGAATGTGCCCTACTACCTACCGACAGCACGCGCCGGCATGCGGCTTGGCAATCAGACTGTCGTCGACGGTTTGGTCAACGATGGTCTGTGGGACGTCTACAACAATTTTCACATGGGATCGGCGGCCGAGCTGTGCGCGAGAGAGAAGAAAATTGATCGCAGCGCCCAAGATGCATTCGCCGCTGAATCTTACAAGCGCGCACTGACCGCGCAAAAAGAGCGACGGTTCGCCGCCGAGATGGCTGCGGTCGAAATCAAGCAGAAGAAAGGCCCCGCAAAGAAGATCGAAATCGACGAGGAGCCCGGGCGCGGCGACATCGACAAGTTACCCTCCCTGCGACCGGCGTTTGACAAAGAGGGCACAGTAACCGCCGGCAATGCTTCGTCGCTCAACGATGGCGCCGCAGCGACGGTGTTGATGACACGCGAGCAGGCCGACAAGCGCGGGCTCAAGCCACTTGCGCGAATCGTGACCTCGGCGCAGGCGGCGCAAGCTCCCGAGTGGTTTACCACCGCGCCGGCGGTGGCAATTCAGCGCGCGCTCGATCGCGCCAAACTGAAAA
>JAHFDU010000438.1 GCA_023248835.1 Myxococcales bacterium
GGCAGCACCAAACTCATGGTCAGTTTCCATTCGGAGCCGGGCTCGGCCTCTTTGTCGGAGGTCAAGCAGAGTCCGCTCAGCGACAGATCGCGGGTGCGAGCGCGAATCCGTCGCCGCTCTTGCTGCATCACCGCCTCAAGTTCGACCGCTTGTCGCGGCTGGTCTCTTTTATCTGCTGATTTGTCCGCCTGCTTGTCGGCTGGCTTCTCCACTGAATCCTCGGATGGCTATTTTGATACAGAGAGCATGCCGCCGGTGAGTCCGTCAAGCACAGCGGTCAGCTCCGCGATCTGCAACTCGCGCTCTTGCCGCGCTTCCGAATTTGCTTCTGGGTCGTGCTCTAATCCGAGTTGTAGGCGGCGACGGGCAAAGTAGAGCTCAGCGACTTCGGTCATCAGCTGTTGACGGAGAAGGGCAGTGCGCTGCGCTTCGCGGCCGATGCGTAGTTCGTTGCGGTCAAATAACAGTCGGTCGAGCGACCAGCCCAGTTCAAAGTCGAAACGCCAGTAGTCACTGATCGAGCTGGTTGGTTCGCTGACCGTGCTCGAGAGTCGCAACGCTTCCATATCGGTCAGGCCGCGACCGACGCGCACTTTGAATGACGGCAGCAGCGCCGCTTTGTTGACGCGTTTGAGCCAGGAGCGAATTCGCTCCGGCTGGGCCTCTGCAAGTCGTTCAGCGGCGAGTTGGAGTTCACGCACCGAGGGCTCTTTTGCCTCAAGCGAGCCGCTTGAAAAGGCCACCAGAGCAATGACCAACAGACACCATTTCATGGCTGGTCTCCTTCGAGCAGGTCCGCCGCGATCTCTTCGGCTTCTGTTTCGTCGACAACAGAGTCAATCCCCGCGCGCAATGGCGGCGCCAGTGAACGTCGTTTTTCCGCGCGAATCCATGCCTCCTCGTAGGCCGGAGGCTCGAGCGGCCAGCTCAGCGACAAGTAGGCCTCTAGCGTGTTCGACAGCCGTTGCCAAAACAGCTGGTGAAGTCGCACTCCGATGCGCAGCTGGGGCAATAGACGAGAGCGTCGTAAACGATCGCTGGCGCCATCGACGCGGAAGTTCTCGACCTTGCGAGACGCCTCCTCCGCATGCGCCAAGGTTGCGATCGCGAGCAGGACGAGAAGTAGGCTGGCTTTCATGCGCACCTCCGACAAATTTGGAGGTGTTATCGGTAGGGCTGAGAAAGAGTTGCGCGAAAAACGCTAGATTTCTTCGTCGTCACCAAGTAAGGCGGCCATTGTTAGCTCGACCCGGTCGAATGGTTCGGCACGCACCCGATCGCCGCGCTCGGCGGCGACCACTTCGAGGTAACCTTCAGCCTGCCAGCGATAAACCGCAAGTGTTCCGTCGGCGGGATCGACGATCCAATAGTGTGGAACTTGGTGACGATGATAGAGGTGTTTTTTTCGCACCAGGTCATTGCCGCGATTGGTCGATAGAATTTCGCCGGCCCAATCGGGTACTACCTTCACCAGCGGATCACACGGCCTATTTGGCACTCGATCGCGGCGCCAGGCCACCAGATCGGGGCGGCATACATTGTTACCAAGCTGGATTTCGACCTCTGCTGCGAACCACCAGCCGCCGGGCTTTTCACCGCCGGCAGGACGACCGAAAAGACCGACCAGTACAGCGAGTAATTCGGCTTGGACACCACCGTGCGCACCCGAGGGCGATGCCTTTCGAATAATCTCGCCGTCGAGCAACTCATGAAACCGATCTTCCTCTGGAATCGCCAAAAAATCGGCCAATGTAACCGTAGAGGCATTGTTGCGTCGACTCATAATGCTAATCATAGCAGGTCTCCTGTTTTAGGGAGGTCAGAAAAGAAACGAAGGTCTTATCGGCAGGCGATCTGAGAAAGTTGCGTAAAGTTGGGGAGATTTTTCCCAGACGTCGCGTAATAGCAAAATGATGATGCGCGTGCTGACCAGTGTGCCTTCTTTCGCCTGTCTCCTGATTGCGCTGCATGCCCACGCTGGTGCGAAGGCGATCGCCTGGCGGGCGTTACAAACGGGTGTTGAGTTTGCCAGCATTCAGCTCGACACCCAGGTTCCCATCGCCGACAACCGGCTAGTCGCAGTCCGCATTGATCCCCGTCAAGCGGCGCTGAAAGTTGGGCTGGCGTCCGCTGGTGGCAAACGTTCGCGCACGGCCAAGCAGTGGTGCATCGACGCGGGATTGGCGGTGGCGATCAACGCTGGCATGTTCCAAGACGACGGACTGTCGAACGTTGGCCATCTCGTCGACGGCAGGCACGTCAATCACATTAAGTGGGTCGCCAAGTATCACTCTGCGCTTGCGTTTGGCCCGAAAGATGCCAAACAGTCGCCAGCGACCATGGTCGATCTGGATGAGCCGGGCGCTCAGCAAAAACTGTCAGAATATCAGACGGTGATACAGAACTTGCGCTTGATCAAACGCGTCGACGGCAAAGGCCACAATGTTTGGCCCAATCAATCGAGACGCTGGAGCGAAGCAGCCGTCGCAATGGATGATCAAGGGCGCATTCTATTTCTGTTCAGCCGCACGCCATTCTCGATGGCCGAATTCAATCGTCTGGTATTGGCGCTGCCGCTCGGGGTCGAGCGGGCGATGCATGTTGAGGGCGGTCCGGAAGCGAGTTTGTCGATTCACGTTGGCAGC
>JAHFDU010000439.1 GCA_023248835.1 Myxococcales bacterium
CGTCTCCTGGGCCACATCCTGGAGCAGCGGAATCTTCTTAAGGTACCAAAGCGCCCGCTTTTCATCCTCTGCCATATGTCACCGTCCGCGCAAAATTCGACGCGTCTGTAACCATTCTAACACTTTCCCGTCGATTAGGCTATTTCAGGCAACTCTTGAGATAGGCGCCGGTGTACGACGTTGCGGTGCGGGCAACATCCTCGGGCGATCCGGCCGCCAACACCGTGCCGCCGCCTTCGCCCCCCTCGGGACCTAAGTCAATGACATAGTCGGCGGTCTTGATCACATCCAAGTTGTGCTCGATGACGATTACGGTGTTGCCCTGCTCCACCAACTGGTTGAGCACCGCGAGCAGTTGTTTGATGTCGTCGAAGTGCAGACCGGTGGTCGGCTCGTCGAGAATGTAAACGGTGCGGCCAGTGCCCTTTTTGGCGAGCTCTTTGGAAAGTTTAATGCGCTGCGCCTCACCGCCAGAAAGCGTGGTCGCCGATTGCCCGAGGCCAATGTAGCCGAGTCCGACGTCGCGCAAGGTTTCTAACTTTTGCCGAATCTTGGGCACATGCTGCAAGAATTCGGTCGCCTGCGCTACTGTCATGTCGAGCACATCGGCAATCGATGCTCCCTTGTATTTGACTTCGAGCGTTTCGCGGTTGTAGCGCCGCCCGATACAGGATTCGCACTGCACGTAGATGTCGGGCAGAAAGTGCATCTCGATGCGCAAGATGCCATCGCCCTGGCAGGCCTCGCAGCGACCACCTTTGACGTTGAACGAATAGCGGCCGGCGCGGTAGCCACGCGTTTTGGACTCGGGCAGTCCGGCGAACAAATCACGAATGTGAGTGAACACGCCGGTGTAGGTGGCGGGGTTCGAACGCGGCGTGCGCCCGATTGGCGACTGATCGATGTCGATCACTTTGTCGACGTGCTGCAGCCCTTCGATCGAATCGTGCTCGCCGGCTTGGGCCTTGGAATGATTGAGCCGCGTCTCCAGCACCGGCAGCAGTGTGTCGATCACCAAAGACGATTTTCCCGAGCCCGACACTCCGGTGACCGCGGTGAGCACCCCGACCGGAAAGCGCACCGTCAGGTTGCGCAGATTGTGAGCGCGCGCGCCCTTGATCGTCATGTAACGGTTGCCCGATTGACGGCGGTTTTGCGGCACCGGAATTTTTTTTCGGCCGCAAAGATAGGCACCGGTCAAGGACGCGGTCGACCCCATCACGTCTTCGGGAGTACCGGCAGCGACGATGCGGCCGCCGTGCACGCCAGCGCGCGGGCCCATATCGACGACGTGGTCGGCCGCGCGAATGGTCTCTTCGTCGTGCTCGACCACGATGACGGTGTTGCCGAGATCCCGCAATCTTCGCAACGTATCGAGCAGTCGCGAATTGTCGCGTTGATGGAGGCCAATCGAAGGCTCGTCGAGAATGTAAAGCACGCCCACCAGCGACGAACCAATCTGCGTCGCCAGGCGAATGCGCTGACCTTCGCCGCCTGACAGCGTCGCCGAGGTGCGATCGAGCGTCAGGTAGTCGAGTCCGACATTGACCAGAAAATTGAGTCGCTCGGTGATTTCGCGCAAGATGCGTTCGGCGATTTCACGTTCGCGTTTGCTGAGTTCGAGGCCGGCGAAAAATTTATGGGCGTCGCGAATCGGCAGCCCGGTGACTTCGTGAATGGCGCGACTGCCGAGCTTGACGTTGCGCGCTTCTTTGCGCAGGCGCGTGCCGTGACACTCCTCGCAGTCGCTACGATTCATGTAGCGATGAAATTCTTCGTAGGCGGCTTCGAATCCGTCTTCGCCACTGTGGCTGCCCTCTTCCCGCCGGCGGCGCTCGTATTCGTGTAAGCGCCGCTCGAGATTGGCGAGCACGCCCTCGAACTCTTTTTTGAATTTGTGGCGGGTGCCGCCTTTTTCAAAAAAGAAATCGATCTCTTCGGCGCCCGAGCCCTGCATGATGAGTTTCTTGTGCTCGGCCGAAAGTTTGGACCAGGGCGCAAACATGTCGATCTGGTAGTGCGTGCACACCGCTTCTAGTATTGCTTGAAAGAAGGGAGCGTTGCGTTTCTCCCATGGGTCGATCGCGCCCTCACGCAGCGACAGCTCCTCGTTGGGAACAATCAAATCGGGATCGAAAAACAGCTTGGCGCCGATGCCATCACAGGTCGGGCAGGCGCCGTGCGGATTGTTGAACGAAAACATGCGCGGCGTGATTTCGGGATAGGAGGTGCCGCAGGTGGGGCAGGCAAATTTTTCTGAAAACAGCATGTCGCCCGATTCGTCGTCGAGCACTGGCGAAATCTTGACCAACCCTTCAGCCAATTTGAGGGCAAGCTCGACCGAATCGGTCAGGCGCTGCCGAATTTCCGCCTTGATCGCCAATCGATCAACAAACACTTCGATGGTGTGTTTTTTATTTTTGTCAAGCTTGATCTGCTCGGACAGATCGCGCAGTTCACCGTCGACGTTGACCCGCACGTAGCCCTGTTTGCGTAAGTCGTCGAGCTCTTTTTTGTACTCGCCTTTGCGATCGCGCACCATCGGCGCCAACACTGAAAAGCGGGTGCCCTCGGGCAGCTCTAAAATGCGGTCGACCATCTGCTGCACCGTCTGCGACGCAATCCGTTCCCCGCACTGCCAGCAG
>JAHFDU010000147.1 GCA_023248835.1 Myxococcales bacterium
TTTGCGACCACGCGCAATCTTGGCGCGGCCGCCAGTAGCGCCGCATCGACCGGCACCGACAACAGTGACAACAAACCATCGGCGTCCCCGAGTACCTCGATCAGCTCCTGCCGAGAAAACTGTGTTTCGGTCGGCAACACGATCTCGTGCATCTGTAAAATTTCATCCACCGCGCCTGGAAGCTGCGCTGTTACCACCACTTTTCCCATGTCACACATTTTTACATAAATTGTTTTTGTTTCGTAACCGAGTTGGTGCTAGTTTCCGCGGCTTGACTTGCCCAATTTGCACATCGTCTACTCGTCCTGGCGCGACCCATTGTCGCAATTGCGCCGCTCCGCTGCGCCCAAGTTGCGTCGGCTGCGGAATTCCGGTCGCGACCATGGGCGATCTCTGTCTCAATTGCCGCACTGAAAAAGTCGGGGCAGCACTCGGCGCCGATCTGGTCGAAGAGGACAGTTCGCTGCTCGAGCCCGTCGTCGACCGCCCGATGCTACGCGGCGCTGGATTTGTCGGCCGCGCCCCGCTGCTCGACCGGCTGTCGACGCAGATCGTCGAAAACCTCGGCCACAACCAGTTGACGTTTTTTCTTCTCTCAGGAGCGGCCGGCATCGGCAAAAGCAGCACGGTCAAAGAGCTGGTCGCCCAGGTGGTGTGCGTGCTGCCGCAGACTGCCGTGTTTGTGGCCAAGAGCGGCGGCCCCGGCGCGCCCCCGTTTGCGCCCTTTCAACGCATCCTGCGCGAGCGAATGGGCATCACCGACAGTGAGGCGCCACGGCAAGCGCGGGCTCGCATCGCTGAAACCGTAGCCACACTTTTGCCCGCTTCCCACGCCAGCGAAGTGGGCCATCTGCTCGCCCAGCTGCTCGACTGCCCGTTTTCTGATAGTCCGATTGTCTCGCCACTGGCGGAAGCACCAGCGCAGCTTGAAATGCGCACCTTCATCGCCATCCGTCGCTTCTTGGCCGCAGACGCTGCGCAACGTCCGATCATTCTTGTGCTCGACGAGCTCGAACGCGCATCGCCGGAGACGGTCAACCTGGTGCACTACTTGGCGGCTGGCCTTCGCGGCGCCGCCGTCGCTCTGCTCGCGGTAGCGCGTCCCAACCTGCTCGAGAATCACTCGAGCTTCGGCCAAGGCGATGTTGCCCTCGAACGGGTCGAGATTGGGTCGCTCAACATGGGCGAAGCGCGTGAACTATTTCGCAACCTGGTCGCGCCGGCGCAGCAGCTTTCCGAAGATTTGCTCATGCATGTCGCCGAGAAACTCGGCGGCGTGCCACGCGCCATCGTCGAGCTTGGCCACTATCTGGTCGAAGTCGGCATCCTGGTCGAGGAACCCGAGGGCTGGCGTTTCGTGCGATCGCAGCTCGATCAAGTGACCTTGCCGTCAACGCTTGAGGAAATTGTCCAAGCGCGCCTGGCAGAATTGGCGGCCGCCGAACGTGCGCTGCTCGAAAAGGCCGCGGCGTGTGGCGAAACTTTTTGGCTCGATGCCGTCGTCGCGTTGGTGCGTGGCACCGCACTCGAGCGCGGTGAAACAGACGGCCCGACGCTGGCAGAAATTGTGCATGCCGGCGACCGCACTCGTTTGGAAGTCGAAGCCACCTTGCGCGAACTGGTGCAACGAGGTCTGCTTTTCGAGCAAACGCACTCTTCGATTCCCAGCGAGCGCGAGTACCGTTTCGCCTATCCGCCATGGTGGGATGTGGTCTACGAAAGCATTCCCACCGAGACGGTGCGGCGCTATCACCGAATGGTAGCGCAATGGCTCGAGCTGCGCCCGGAGGGTCGTGCCGAAGAGGCGCAAGAGGAGATCGGCCACCATCTCGAGCGCGCCGGCGATGGTGATGCCGCGGCGCTGCGCTTTCGTCGTGCCGCCGATGCCGCCCGCGGCCGCTATTTCAATGACAAAGCCATTCGACTCTACGTCGCCGCGATCGGCTGCTTGGGATCGCGCGATCTGCCAAGCCGCATTCATCTTTGGCACGATCTCGGATCGGTGTTTCAGCTCAAGGGCGATTTCGACTCAGCGCTGAGCGCATTCGAGCGCATGTTGCGGCTATCATGGGTTGTTGCGTCGCGCACCAAGGCAGCGGCGGCATTCAACAAGATGGGACGCATCTATCGCCAAAAAGGCGAGCTCACCGTCGCGCTCGAATACCTCGAGCGTGGACGCGATCTATTTGAGCAGGCCGAAGACGAGCGCGGCATCGCCGGATCACTCGACGACATAGGCTCGGTGCTGTGGCTGCTGTCGCGCTACGACGAAGCGCTCGACCGTTCCGCCGCAGCGCTGGAAAAGCGGCGTCGCATCGGCGACGTCCGTTCGATCGCGACCTCGCTGGTATCCATCGGCAACATCGAACGTCACCAAGGCCTTTTCGACGAGGCCGCCGCCTGTTATCGCGAAGCCTTGGAAATTCGCACCGGGCTCGGCGATCCGATCGGAATTGCGCAAGCAAAAAATGGCTTGGCAATGTTGGAATTTCAGCGCGGCGCCGTCGAAGTGGCACACCAAGAGTGGGTCGAAGCACTGAGCGTAGTCGAGAAAATCGGCGCGCTGCCGATGCAAGCGGTGCTGCTCAGCCATCTCGGTGAAGCCGCCTTCTACCTCGGCCACTTAGGAGAGGCGCGGTCACGTTTCGATCTGGCCGAGCAGTTGGCGCGCGATCTCGACGACAAGCGGCTGGTCTCCGAAGCGTTGCGCAACCTCGGCCTGGTCGACTTGCAAGAGGGCGATCGCGTGCGCTCGATGGAGCGTTGCCGCCAAGCGCTGGAGATCGCCACCTCGGCTGGAATTCGCGTCGATGTCGGACGCGCACTGTTGGCACTTGGCCAGGTCTACAGCGCAACGCTGTTCGACGAGAGCTCGCTCGGCGTCGACAGGGCCGAAACTTTTTTTCGCAAAGGCGTCTCGCTGTTTCGCGAAATTGGCAACGACGCCGAGCTTGCCGTCGGGCTCGAGCATTTCGGAAAATTCCAGATCGAGCGCGGCCAGGTTGAACAAGGCCGACAGTTGCTCTCCGAAGCGCAGACCATCTGCGCCCGCCTCGGTGTTCGCTCCGGCGATTCACTCGAGCGCGTCATTCACGAACTGTGAAGAATCTATCGATTGGCTTGTTCAGAGACGGGTGTGCTAGCGCGTCGACGGAGATGGCCGAGCGCGGTCTGCGCGATGTCGCGCATTTCGCTCGATTCATGGCCGGAGGCAACAAACTCGAGATAGGCCTCGGCTTCTTTGCCCCCGATGGCCGAGAGTGCGTCGAGCACTTTGGGCAAATCGCTCAGATCGCGAAAATGGGCCACTTCGGTGAGCGGCCGCACCGCACGTTCGTCCCCGATCGCCGCCAACGCGCCGATGGCGCGATCGCGCAGCTCTTCGTCGTCCGACTTCAAGAATGAAATCAATTTGGGTACCGCTTTTCGCACCCGTCGCTCACCGACTTGCCGCATCGCCTCCTCGCGTAGTTCACTGTCTTGGCTGCCCAGTGCTGCCACCAGTGCGCGCTCTTCGCCAACTCCCAACATCAATTTACGCGTCACCCGTTCGGCTGCTTCGATGGTCGATCGTTCGAGATGCAGCGACAGTGCGGCCGCGACTGTGTGTACATCGCCAAGAGCGATCCGCTTTTCCGAACGTACGCCGACCTCAAACGACAATGCCGAAAACGGATCCTTCGGCTCACCATTCATCGGCGCCGGCGCAGGAATCGGCACCAACTCTGCCGCCACCGCGGAGCGCAACACCATCTGCTGCTTCATCAAGTCGGGAAGCTTGGCGCGCGCCAAATGCAGCCGCAGCCGATAGCGAGGCACTGCTCGCGGCACGTCGTCGCTGAGCGCAAATCCGCTCACTTTGCGCACCACATTCTGGACCTTCACACTGAGCTCGGGAACATCGATCGGGGTGAGGTCGTGATCGCCGGGCGGCGTCTCATCGACGATGCGCACTTCGACCACCGCTGCACCAGGCAACTTCGAAGTCCGACAGGCGCTCCATGCGAGGAGCACTGTCGCAACGACGTATAGACAGCGAACCATCACCAGTTATCAATTATACGCGGTCTGGCGGAGAAGCCATAAAGCACGACGCGCCGGCGCTGGATCACTTTGGCGGGATTGAGGCGCGACTGCACGTAGACGCTGTAGCCAAGCGGCACGCCACCGGTTTTCACCCCGTTCGGACTCGAATCCGTGGTGCTGTTGGCGCCGAAATACACAATTCCGCCCGGAGCATTGGCAGGCGATGCGGGCGGACTGGTGAAAGGAATTCCGATCTTCGCCGCGGGGGCATAAGTGGTCACCGCCCCCGTCGGCAGCTGCACGTCGGTTGTCGTCGCGATGTAAACCGTCTGCGCATCATTGCCGGCATACACCGGCGGCGAGCTCTCATAGCCGGCCGTCACCGCAGGACATCCGGGAGCGGCCATCGATGTGTCATACTGACACCACTGCACTCTGCCCTCCCGCACATCAATGATGTAGGGCTGTTTGGTCTCCATCGCACGACGCCGCGCCTGCAACGCCGCGGTGCGAAATACCTCGGCCCACGCGTTGACGTCATCTTCCGCCATCGACTTGCGCACCGACATCACCGCCAGCGCCGCCATGATACCCATGAGAGTCACCACCACCATCAACTCGGTCAACGTAAAGCCGCGCGCGGGTCTCTTGTTGTAGCTGACCGACAGCCGACAGCTGATAGCTGTTTTTTTCAATTGTTCCTCATTTGAATGATGGTGGTCATTGCGCGGCGCAATCGATGGTCGGTCACCGGCACGACGGGCTCATCTTCGTAGCCACCGAGGCTGCCGGTCGCCACGCCAGGCACGATGCTGGAAGAGCGCACCACCAAAGTCAGTCGCACCGCTTGCGCCAAGGACGGATCGCAGACCGCGGGATCGTCGCCAGGATTGATCGAGTCGCCGCAGACGCGGCCGTCTTTCATCAAGAGCGCAATCTGCATGTCCTCGACATTTTCGGCAATCACCGTCCACGGCGCGCCGGTCAGCGCGGTGCCAAACGGCGCGGTGCGCATCACCAGTCGCGGCGTCATTGGATCGCTGACGTTGTCGATTCGGTAGGCGGTGTGCGACGAAGAAATGTGACGCACCGGAAATCCGCCGGCAGGAAATGTTACTCCGTTTCCAATACAGATATCAGTGGCGGGAGTCGGATTGAAACAACGAATCGACTGCGCCGGATTATGTTGAATCTTGTTACCTGCCACAACACCGCCAGCTGACACTTCTCGAAACGGCTGATCCGAGCAGTGGGGACCAGAACTTGTGGGAGGAGGTGGAGGATTCCATTGATTCGAGGTAACGATTTGGAAGATATCGCCAGTGTGCCAGTTCGCCAGCGCCGCTGGATCCGGGATAACGATAAGGTTAGCCCCGCTGCCGTCGGTTGCATCCAAGCTGGCGCCCATATCTGCGGAAACCGTTTTGAACCAGTCGGGATCGGCGTCGTTGGCGGCGCTGCCTAGGGTGGTGTACGCCCCGCTTGGAGGTCCGATTGGGTCCGTATAGGCGTTCCGGTTGGAATACTGAAAACCGTACCAAGTGCCAAAGGCACCGGGACAGTTGCTGCCTTGTGGATCCCTACCGACGATTTTTTTTGCGCCGACGATGCCCGAGCCGGCGTTGCGAATCGCGCGCTCGAGAATCATCATCGAGACGCGCAGCGTCTGCTGCATGTCGGCGACCTCTTGCTGGCGATGCGCCTGCGCCGAAAAAGCAACATGCATCTGCATCGCTCCGGCGACGACAATCCCCGCCAGCGCCATCGAAATCATCAGCTCGGTGAGCGAAAACCCCCTTCCCTGTAGCTGCGCGCGCAATGGTCGCCCGTGTCTCATCGCCACTCGCCGCTGCGAAAAGTGACTACATGATTCGGCACCGGCGGCAGCACATTGGCCGCACTGGCCCCGCCTGGCGCCACCGCGGTGTTGTCGTCGTTCCAGCCGATGGTTACCTGCACATCAAAGATACGATTGGAAAAATTCACAAAGGTATCGCGCGCGTCGCGCAGACCATTGGAGACAACAAAATAGGTCTGGCACGATCGATCCACCTGTTGGCCACTGCCGCTGGTGCAGCCGGTCGGAGTCGCTCCGGGAATCAAAGCCAACGAAGCGGGCGTGAAAATACAGCTCTGGGTAAAGGTCTGCGCCTGGGTGCCGCCGCCGGCATAGCTCTGCGAAACCCGACAAACCGTTTCGCAACTCCCCCACGCGCTCGGTGGCTGCGCACCAAGACAGGTGAGGGTGTCGAGATTGGCAGCGCGAATCGATTCGAGCAGCAGCTGCGCGCGCAGTTGCGCCTGGCTGATGCGCGAGGCCGCGGACGAGCCCGCCACCGACGAGGACAACACCTTAAACAGCCCGGCCATTCCAACCAGCACGATCGCCAGCGAGATCAGCACCTCGACCATGGTCGCGCCACGCGGTCGTGCTTCGACTCCGCGCTTCGCGCTGCGCTCAGCATGAGCGGTTGAAGTGAGGGCGCGCGACCGCACCACCCGCTCACCCTGAGCCTGTCGAAGGGTGGCCACCATCAGTTTTCCTGCCACAGCACCGTCGGCAGTTGCGACAGTGCGTTGTTGACGCCACCCGGTGGTTGGTTGTTCCAGCCGCCCGATCCGAATTGCGTCGTGGTGCCGCCGATGCCATCCAAAAACAGGTGGCCGTCGAAAATTCGTAGACTCGACACCGGCGATCCGCTCAAGGTTTCGGTCGGCACCATCGCAATCGAATTTCCCGATCCGTCGCCCTGGGTGTCGAGTCCGTAAAGGGTTCCGCCCTGCGCGGTGCAGATATTCTCAGATGTGTCACTCGAGGTAGCGTAATAGACGGTATCGCCGACCACTTGCGGAGCGGCCCACAGTTTGGTGCTCACCGTTTTGGTAAATAGCGTCGATGCGGCGGTGCAGCTACCGAGTGGATTGCTGTCTTGGAACCCAAACAGGTGATAACTCGCCGCCACGCTGCCGGTACCATCGGGATTGGGACCGCCGCCGACGTAGATGCCGATTTTTGGCGCCGTCGGTATTCCACCCGGCTGAATCGCCATGCCGCTAAATACCGTCTCGCCGACCGACGCGATTTGGCAACTGGTCATGGTGGTCAAGTCGACTTTGAAAATGCGACCACTGGTATCCACCGAATAAACGCGGTCAACCAAACCGTCTTGATTGGCGTCGATGGCGTTGGGATAGCCGGCGAAACCGTAACCGGTCACGCCAGCACCGGTGAGCTGAACTTTTCCGACGGTGGCAGCGCCATTTTTGAGCAGCGCGCCGGTGTTGACGTCGATGACAAAAAAGAATTCTGGTCCGGCCACTTGGGTAATTCCCGACGACACCATCGCGACCCAGCCAGCACCGGTGGGAATGATCGCCGGCCCGATGCTGGGCGAAAATTCGCTGCCGTGAAAATCGACATCGGTCCAGTCTTTCGTCCACAACGGAGTCGG
This sequence comes from Myxococcales bacterium, assembly GCA_023248835.1. GTDB lineage: Bacteria > Myxococcota_A > Polyangia > Palsa-1104 > Palsa-1104 > JAHFDU01. The sequence continues at coordinate 7,479 of JAHFDU010000147.1, forward strand.
CGACGCCGCCGAATTGGTGAACTTGACCGCGGTAACATAAGGCTGCAATCGACCAAGACTGGCGAAAACCGCGGTAACGAAGGACCCGCCGTAATAGACGTCGTCGGCGCTCACCGAACCATCGACTTCAGGATTGGTGGCACCGATGATCTGACGCACCGCGTACGGCGTATAGCGCATTTGCGAAATCTGCGACGGCGGCACATAGGCCCAAATCTCGCTGCCGTTGCCATAATCGGGCGTGCCGCTGCCGTTGTTGGCAAAACAGCCACGCAAGAGCTTCACCGAGCAGGCAGCATCGTTGCTCTTTCGCAGTGCGCCTACATCGAACGCATGCAGCATACCGTCTTGTGCGCCCACCACCGCGACAGTCCGACGGGTCGCATTGTTGGTCTGATAGTTCGAAGTGTTCCACGCGGTGATGAACGGCCCGGCGAGCGCATTGCCGCTCGAGAGCCAGCTCGGAGTTCCAGGTGGCCCGACGATCACCGGTGACGAGTTGTGCAGCGCACCGAGACGCCAGGCGCGCCATTGTCCGACCGGACCAGGCTGCGTCACCGCCGGGCCGTAGGCCAGTCCCGGCGCCACTTCATAACCGCGATCGTACTGCAGCAAAAAATTGGCGTCGTTGTCGTCGACCACGCTGTCCCCGGTAAAATCAAAACGCAGATCGATCGCCGGCCGCAGCGACGCCGGGAGCAGCTGTCTGTACAGCGTTGCCGCAACACCCTGTATCGTCATGTTGGTGGCGCCGTGCGCAACATCAAAGGAGACATACGCGCCATTGTTGTTGGTCCACACCACGCGGCTGTCAGGATTGGCGCCTGCCGACGACAACACGGCGCCGGCGTCCCATAACTTTACCGTGGTGCTGAGGTTGAGATTGGCCGGATCAAAAAGCTGGGTATCGTACAGATGGCCGCGCGGTGCGTAGTCATTGCCAGTCACCGTCCAAGAACCGCTTGCGGTTTCCGTCGTGCCCTCGAAGATTACGTTAGCCACGGACTCGGGAGCGGCAAATTTGAACTCGCCGTGCTGAATACCAAGATATCCAATCTGCACACTGTTCAAAATTGGCTGACAGGTCTGGTTGTTGGGCACCGGAAAATCGGCTTTCCAATAGAGCTGGTTTCCCACCGCGCCCGCCTTTAGGACATCAATCACGACGGTACCGCCTGTTTTTACTGGGGTGACAATCGGATGCCAGGTCGCTTTGTTGTCGACGCTGTAGAGAAAATTGATCGCCGCGGTGGTCGAGTCACAGGCAGGTGACGGATAGGTGGCACTAAACGTGAGCTGAATTTGCGAAATCACCGTGCTCGCCAGCGCCGACGGAGGTATGTCAGTCGACAACAAGTTCGACACCACTTCGCCGCCGTTGGTGCGCTCGACCATAAACACCACGTCGTTGTAGTCAGCGTCCGAAGTGCAACCGCCCGCAGGACAAGCGCCACCGGCACCGCCAATCGGCGTGCGATACTCCGGCTGATCATCAAACGCTATCAGCCAACGATTGGGATCGGTCGCTGGCGCATTGACAACAAAGTGCGGCACGCTTTTGTCAGCGCCGACGGTGAGTGTGTTGACGGCGTGGTCGAGCACCAGGTTGTGATAGGTGGCGGTGTTGAGACGAGCGATCGCGGTCGCGTCCATCCAGCCGAGCGTGCCACCATCAGCGGTGTAGCAAGCAGCGTTGTCGCGCGCGCAGCCGATTGCGGTCTTTTGAATGATCTCTCCCGGCGTCCTCGTGCCACCGTCGGGATTGAGCATGTTCTTGCTGAAAAAAGGCGTGATGTTGGTCGATTGCG
>JAHFDU010000440.1 GCA_023248835.1 Myxococcales bacterium
GCCGTCAGGGCACAGGCGCAAGAACATTGCGGGACTGCGGTTCAAACACTCGTTGCGCTCATGCGCAATGCTGACCCGCGCATACGGCTCAATGCGGCGTGTGCGGTGCTTGATCGTGCAGTCGGTCGGCCCGCCATTGCAGAGGATGAGCGCGAGTCAGAGGGAAAGATCTTGAAAATCGTGCTTCCGGACTATCGGCGCAAGCCGGCGCAGGAATCCAGCCAGAGCTCTGCGCCACCGATAGATGCCGACTCAGACATTGCTGCCGCAGCGAAGGAGATCACGTAGAACGTCGGACCAATCACCGACGCGATCCAACAACCGCCGTAAGGCAATAAGCGGTCGGCCACCGTGCTTGAACACGATGACCGACCTCGGAGGCATGGTGAATGACCACCACACGACCTATGCGAATCGTATCGTATGAGTTTGAGCCGGACAATTTCGATCCTGGCGACGCGCTTGAGCACCTGCGCAGCCATGTCACCGATATCGAGGCGCTCATCGACGCCGCCAATCAGGCACTGCAAGAGCTGCCGCCACCGCGAGAGCGCCAGGCACGCCGAGCATTTTCGAAACTATACTCGCTCCTCGGCGCGTCGGCGGAGACCGCTCACGAGGCCGTGCTGGCCGGAGAGCGCTATGTCGCAGGGCTGGCTCGGCATCTGAAAACGAACCGCCAGCGGAAGTAGCTGCGGCGGCATCTTCGCCACGCACTCGCCACGCGTTTTGCCGCAGCACAAGTGGGCGGATTTGCTGGTCGCCACGTCGCCACACGCTTTTTCTCGAAAATCGCTCCAAGGCTGATTCAGTCGAACGCATTTGGCGAGCAATGCGCAAAAAGATGCTCCGGTAAACTTTGCCCCAAAACCGTGTGGCGACGCGGCAGGCTTTAATTCTAGGCAGTTACGCTGTGGCGAAATTGGTGGCGAGCCTGCGGCGAAGGTGCGGCAAGCAGAGATGGAATACTGGCTCGCTCAGGCTCGTGGCCTGTGGTGGCCCGACGGAAATCGTGATGGTGCCGGCACGTGAGCAACAGCCGATGGGTAGCGCGATCAGGCAGCCGACGATTCGATAACGCGCCGTGAAGCGTGGAGCCGCATTCACTGTCCGTAGCATTCACTTGCGCCTTTTACGCCCTATGAGTAAATAGGTCTATACATCCCCTGTTGCCTCGGTGGCAGGGTGCGGGGCCCCGAAAGGGGCCTCAGCTTTTTCTGCGCATACAGTTGAGGTTCATTTGGGACTCCGCACGAATTTCTACGTAGACGGCTTCAATCTCTATTACGGCCTTCTCAAAGGCGAGCCGGGGCGCAAATGGCTCGACCTGATGCTGCTGGCTCAGACCGTCCGCAAACGTGATCACATCAACCGAGTGCGCTACTTCACTGCGCTGGTAACGCCGTGGCCGCAGGACCCGCACGAGCCGCAGCGACAGTTGACCTATCTGCGCGCACTGAAGACGCTGCCGAATGTCGACCTTCACCTCGGGCAATACCAACTCAACTCGGTGCGTCGGATGCTGGTCAAGCCGCAGCCCGGGCAGCCGCTTTTCCTCGAGGTTTACGACTCGAAGGAAAAAGGTTCGGACGTGAACCTCGCAACGATGCTGCTTTGCGACGCCACCGACCGAGAATTTGAACAAGCGATCGTGGTGTCGAACGACTCTGACTTGGCGCTTCCCATCGAGAAGGTGCGAACAAAATTTGGTCTCAAGATCGGTGTGCTGTCGCCGCGGCCGAAAGTGACCGCCCGTTTGCGGCTGGCGGCAAGTTTTTGTGGCGCACTGCGTGGCGGCGCGATTGAAGCGTCGCAGTTTCCGAACGTGATGCAAGATGCGCACGGTACGATCACGAAGCCTGAGCACTGGTAGTCACAATATGTCGGTCCGAGCGCGCGGCAAATTTCCGGAGGATAGTCCGAACAAACCGCATTTCGCCGCCGCGTTCGAGTAGAATCGCTGGGCACATGCACGATCAGGTTCCGATATGGGGCATTATGTCTACTTCTCCCTGTTGATGCCACCGGCCAACGACCTTCAACGTCTCCGCAGTGACCAAGCCCTCAATCGCGCACTGCGATGGCAGGCTTCGTACTTTCCGAGGCTCACCCGCCGTCACGCGCGGACGTTGATCCCTTGACGGGTGTGGCAGCGGCAGTCTTCGCAGCCTCTTCGGCGGCGGCCTTGTCGGCGTCAGCCTGAGCCGCGGCAGCGGCTGCTATTGCGTATCGCCTCGCTGCTACCCGTCAGTTGCGTCGAATATCGGTCGGATAATTTAGGCGACTTGATGCGGCAGCACGAGCGGTTCGCCACGGATAGCGGCGAGGGTGGCGCTGCGCAGGTAGGCGCGGGGTTCGAGGCCGACAAGTTTGCAGCTCTCGATGATCGAGTAGAACAGCGCCGCCACTTCGGTACCACGGCGTGACTTCGAGCCGTAATGATTTTTGCGCCCGACGACGATGCCGCGTTCTGCCCGCTCGGTGGCGTTGTTGTCGAGCTGGATGCGTGGGTCGTCTAAAAATCGCACCAACCCCGGCCACAACTTTGTCATGTACGCGATCGCTTTGCCGAGACTCGACTGTGGCAGCGTCCGCATCGACTCTGCCCATACTCGAATTTTTTCGATCACC
>JAHFDU010000148.1 GCA_023248835.1 Myxococcales bacterium
CCGAGTATGCGAACCGGGATATGTCGCGCTACAAACTCTGGCAAAAGATCGGACGGGGGCTCGAGTGCCCACAATTCGACCTCGATGCCGCGGTCGCGCAAAGCCGGCAGTCCGCTGAGTAGCGCATGCTCAGCACCGCCGCGACCGAGCGACTCGATGAGGTGCAGCACTTTCAAATTAATTGGCCTGCGCGCGCGTCGAGCGAGAGGAGCGGCGAGGTGTGGTCGGGCGCGCCGACTCGGTGGCCTTGCCGACGAAAAAATAGCGATTGCCAAGCTGTCGCGGCAGCAGCGCGCTCAGCGCTTGCGACAGTTTACGCAAAGCGTATAAGGCCACCGAACGGGCATGGCGCAGGTCGGACAGACGTAGTTTTTCTGGCGCCGGCCAGGAAACTTCGCGCATTGCGAAATCGATTTCGGCAAGACCAAAGCGGGCAAAAAATCGTCGCTGTCCATCTGCGGTGGCAAGCAGCACGTGGTAGGGCGGCATACTCGCCGGCGGCGAACGCTTGAGCGTGCGACCAAGCCGCAGCGCGAGCAGAAACAAATTGGCGTGCGCCTCGAGCGGCCCCTGTGAGATCAATGTTCCGCCCGATTTTAAAAGCTGCAGCAGGGCCGGAAACTGTGTCGACAACATGGTCAGATGCTCGAGCACATCGCCGAGATGAAGCACGTCGACCGAGCGCGGCGCGATCGCGCCCAGTTGACTCACAACTTCGACGCCCACCCGGCGCCCCGTCGCCTCCGCCACTTCGGGATTGAGCTCAAGTCCAAGCGCGCTCCAGCCTGCGGCTTTGACTTCGGCGAGAAGTTTTCCCTCGCCGCAACCGTAGTCGAGAAAAACGCCCGGCGACTGGGCCGCGAGCAGCGCAAGCACGCGCTCGGTCTGGCGCGGATCACCCGTCAAAGTGTCATGGACAAAACTCTTGGCGTAGTGGACGCCGTACATTTTTTCGAGCGCGCGCTCATCGGGCATCGGATCACAAAACAGCGATCGGCACGACAGGCACTCTCGGTAAACAAATTGTTTATCGTCAAAAATGGTCGCGCCAAACCACGAGGGACGGCTCTGGATCGCGGCGCAGAGTGGACACGGCATCGCCAAACTTCCTTTCAACACTTCAAGATTTCGAGTAACGTTCACAGGGGGACGTTCCCGTCCCCCCTCGTCGAGCAAAGCCCGACGGTTCGGCTTCGCACTCGGACCATTAAGGTCCGGCTCAGCCTCACCCCCCCCGCCGCGCGCTAACCGCGCGAGTTTCAGAGTGCGATCAACCCCCTCAGCGCATTTCTCCTCGAAAACTGAACTACTTGACCAGTTAGCATTCTATCGTACCCCGTGAACGGTCAAGATTTCGAGTCCTCCCATGTAGGGGCGCAGTACCGGGGGAATCAGCACACTGCCATCCGGTTGCTGATAATTTTCGAGCACCGCAATCAAGGTCCGCGGCAGCGCCAAGCCCGATCCATTGATCGTATGCACGTAGCGCGGTTTGTCTTTGCCGGCCTTGCAGCGAATCAGTGCGCGCCGCGCCTGAAAGTCGCCGAAATTCGAACAGGAAGAGACCTCGAGCCACTCGCCACAGCCCGGCGCCCAAGTTTCCAAATCGAATTTTTTGCAGGCGGTAAAAGAGAGATCCCCGGTAACCATTTCGACCACGCGATAGGGCAATTCGAGTTGCTGCAAAATCGCCTCGGCATCGCCGAGCAGTCCTTCGAGCTCGGCGTTGGAGGTTTCCGGCGCCACGAATTTGACCATCTCGACTTTGTCAAACTGGTGGCCGCGCTTAATCCCGCGAGTGTCGCGCCCGGCGGCCATTTTTTCGCGACGAAAACAGGCGGTGTAAGCGACATGTTTGACCGGCAGACTCTCGGCCGCCAGTACCTCATCGCCGTACATGTTGGTCACCGGTACTTCGGCGGTGGGGACAAAATAAAAATCCTCTTCGGCGTCGCGGTACACGGTGTCTTTGAATTTGGGAAAATTTCCGGTGCCGTACAGACACGCCTGCTTGACCATGTAGGGCGGATAGATTTCGCCATAACCCTGTTCGATGTGAACATCGAGCATCCAGGTGATGAGCGCGCGCTGCAGCCGTGCGCCCTGTCCGCGCAAAAGATAAAAGCGGCTGCCGGAAATTTTCACCCCGCGCACAAAATCCAAAATGCCGAGCGCCTCGCCAATTTCCCAGTGTGGCTTGGGCGCAAACGCAAAACTACGCTTGTCGCCGACTTCGCGAGTGACGCGATTTTCGGCGTCGCTTTTTCCCAGCGGCACCGACGGGTCGGGCAGGTTGGGCAGTTCGAGACTCTTTTGCCGAATCGACTCGTCGAGTGAAGTGAGCTCCTCATCGGCGCGCGCGATGGTCGCTTTAAGTCCGTCCATGCTGGCAATGAGCTCTTGCCGTTTTTGCGGATCTTTTTCCTTGCCGACCAGCTGCGAGCCCTGGTTGCGCTTTTGCTTGGCCTCGTCGGCACGCTGCACTATCTGACGCCGCTCTTGGTCGAGTTTACTGACGCTGAGCGCCAATTCCGCCGCGGCCTCATCAAACAGCCGTTCGCGATAAATGCGCGCCACCTCGTCCGGCGTTTCGCGCAGCAGTTTGGGGTCGATCATCGAGTCACAATCATCGCAGTAGCGTTTTCGCCTTGCGCGGCGTCGCTGTCAAGACTATCAGTTGTTTAGTCATGGCTCGGATCATCAAGCGCTACTCCAATCGCAAGCTGTACGACACCGAGCACAGTCGCTACGTGACGCTCGATGAGCTCGGCGTCATGATTCGCTCCGGCGACGACATTCAGGTCATCGACAACAACAGCAAAGACGATCTGACCGCGCTGACGCTGACCCAGATCATTTTCGAGCAAGAGAAAAAAGGGCGCTTCTTGCCGCTTTCGACGCTGCGCAACATCATTCAGTCGAGCGGTCAGTCGATCCAGCAGCTGGCTTCGCACGCCGGCGAAAAGGTGCTGTCGGTATTGCGGCGCGACCATGAAAAAATCGAATCGGCAACGCCAGCCGAGAGCGAAAATCACCGTTTCTTGCGCGAGTTTCTCGATCGTTCACAACATTTTTTCGACGACTGGCAAAAACGAGTCGACGAACGCATCCGCCACGCCACCGAGTCCCTGTCACCGCTCGGCGGCGTCGAAAAGGAGTTACGGGCGCTGCGAGAACGCATCGAAGAGCTCGAAAACCGCGTCCTTCGACAAGCTCAGGACAATCGGCCATGAGTTCCACTCACGCTGGAGTCGAAGCACAGAAAAACATTTGACAGATTTGGCGCCGCAAAGTACGGTACTGAACAAATGCGCATCCGTAGTTTTCTCGCCCTCAACTGTTCGATCGCGGTCACCCGCCGCATCGCCGACGAGGTGGCGATACGCAAAGCGCCGATGAAGGTCGCGGGGCTGGAAGTGGCTTGGGTGCCGGCGGCCAACTACCACTTGACGCTGAAATTCTTGGGCCCCACCGAAGAGGAAGTTTTCGATGCGGTTTCGAGCGTGGTGACGCGCGCACTCGAGGGCAGTCCGCCAGTGATGTTGCGGGCGGTCGGCTTGTCGGCCTTTCCCACCGTCCATCAACCCAAGATTTTGTGGGCCGGACTCGACGGCGGCCAGCCACTACTCACACTGCAAAGCACGCTTGAAACCGAGCTCGACGCCCTCGGCTTTGCCAAAGAGGAGCGCTCGTTTCATCCTCATGTCACCATCGGTCGAGTCAAAAACGATCCGCCGAGTTTTGAGGCCACGCGTTGGCAAAGCGACAAGGAGTTCGGCCTCACCACGGTTTCCGAAATTGTTCTGTACGAAAGCCGCACCTATCAGAGCGGCGCTGAATACGTTGCGCTGAAACGCTATCCGTTTGGCGAAATAGCGGCGCAAACACAGCATCCATAAAAGGAGCCGACATGGGTTGGGGAAAGCCGGAAAAAGAGGAAAAAGAAAAAGTCGTGCAGCACCATGCCGGAGCCGGACGAGAGACTGCGATTGACCTGGCGGTGTCGAGCATCGAGAAGCAATTTGGCAAAGGTTCGATCATGCGGCTGGGAGAATCGGAAAAGCCGCCGCAAATACAGGTGGTGCCGACCGGTTCGCTGGCGCTCGACATTGCGCTCGGCGTCGGCGGGCTGCCGCGCGGGCGCATCGTCGAAGTCTATGGCCCAGAATCGTCGGGCAAAACCACCTTGACCTTGCATGCGATAGCCGAGGCACAAAAGCGCGGCGGGGTCTGCGCTTTTATCGACGCTGAGCACGCCCTCGATGTGCAGTACGCCCGCAAACTCGGGGTCAAGACCGACGATCTGCTGGTCTCGCAGCCTGACAACGGCGAGCAGGCGCTCGAGATCGCCGACATGCTGGTGCGTTCGGGCGCGATCGATGTGGTGGTGATCGATTCGGTCGCAGCCTTGGTGCCCAAGGCTGAAATCGAAGGCGAAATGGGCGATCAGCACATGGGATTGCAAGCGCGCCTGATGTCGCAAGCCTTGCGCAAGCTCACCGGCACCATTTCCAAATCGAACACGCTGCTTATTTTCATCAACCAGATTCGCATGAAAATCGGCGTCATGTTTGGCAATCCCGAGACCACCACCGGGGGCAATGCGCTCAAATTTTACGCCTCGGTGCGGCTCGACATTCGCCGCATCGGCGCGATCAAGCAGGCGGAAAAAGTGCTTGGCAATCGCACCAAGGTCAAAGTGGTCAAAAACAAAATGGCGCCGCCGTTTCGCGAGGTCGAATTCGACATCATGTATGGCGAGGGCATTTCCAAAGAGGGCGACATTTTGGATTTGGCGAGCGAGCTCAACATCCTCGAAAAATCGGGCGCCTGGTTTGCTTGGAAGGGCGAGCGCATCGGCCAGGGCCGCGAAAACGCCAAAGACTTTTTGCGCGCAAATCCGACGATTGCTGCCGACATCGAGCGCGCCGTACTCGAAAAACAGGGCATCGTCCGCGTCGGTGACGCGCCGGCCGCCGCCATCGAAGTGGCCGAAGCTCCCGCCATCGGAAACGTCGCCAAAAAGCGCCCAGCTGACGCTCCCCGCGCCTAGTTAGTCATGGAAGCGCTGCGCACGCCGGACGAGCGTTTTTTATCGCTTCCCGACTATCCGTTTGCTCCTCACTACGTCGAGATCGACGGATTGAGAATGCACTACGTCGACGAAGGACCGCAAGACGGCGCAGTGGTACTGCTGCTGCACGGCGAGCCCTCGTGGAGCTACCTGTACCGCAAGATGATTCCGCTTTTCGCTGGCGCTCGACTGCGTGCCATCGCGCCCGATTTGATCGGCTTCGGCCGTTCCGACAAACCAATTCGGCCAGCCGACTACACCTATCAAAATCATGTCGACTGGATGGTCGGCTTTCTCGAGTCACTCCATCTGCAAAAGATCAATTTGGTTTGCCAAGACTGGGGTGGCCTGCTCGGTCTGCGGATTGCGGCCGAACACGCTCACTGTTTTTCGCGCATCGTCGCGGCCAATACCGCACTGCCGACCGGCGATCGCAAACCAACCGAGGCTTTTTTCGCTTGGCAGAAATTTTCTCAAGAAGTACCCGTGTTTCCGGTGGGAAAAATCGTCGCTGGAGGCTGCACCACAGCGCTGTCCGCCGAAGTGATCGCCGCCTACGACGCGCCATTTCCCGACGAGCGCTACAAAGCCGGAGCGCGAAAGTTCCCGCTTTTGGTGCCGACCACGCCCGAGGATCCAGCAGCACCTGCCAATCGCGCCGCTTGGAAGGTGCTATCGCAATGGCAGAAGCCGTTTCTCACCGCGTTCAGCGATCAAGATCCGATCACCAAAGGAAGCGAAAAATCTTTGCAACACAAGATCCCCGGCGCGCAGGGGCGCGTGCATCCCACCATCAGCGGCGCTGGCCACTTCTTACAAGAGGATCGCGGCCAAGAGCTGGCGCGCGTCGTCATCGACTTCATCGCCAGCACCGAAATCACCTTGACGTGATCGATCCCGCGTTGTCGTTGACCTTGTCGGCGACGGCGACGGCGACGATCCGTTCCACAAGATCGAACTTTGTCTACGCTGAACCGCCACCGACGGTGATGACTGATCTGAGATCGTTCACGTCGCCGTCGCCGTCAACAACGACTACGATCACGACAACGTCGACGAACTGCCAGACGCAATCGCGTCAACGTGATATCAGTCCAGCACCCCGTAACCATCGGGTCACCTATTTCGAGCAGTGGTTGGGCCAGAGCATGACAGTTCCCATCGCCATGGTTTCGACCCGCGCGGTACGCACGTAGACATCGAGGCGCCCGTCGCTGTCGAAGTCTCCAACGCTGGCGGCCAAGGTGTCGGGGACGGGGTAGGAGTCGCCGTCGCCAAAAGTGCCATCGTTAGCACCCCAAAGCACGGTGAGCCCATAGGTTCTCGAAAACACCAAATCGGGGTTGCCGTCGCCGTTCATGTCTTGCACCTGCACACCTGATAGATGGATCGGCGGCGACACCAGTGGTTTGGCTACAAATGTGCCATCGCCTTGGCCGAGCAAAATGGTGCCGATCGTCGTAAACCAACCGGTGTGATACTCAAGCAAGTCGAGGTGACCGTCGCGATTGAAGTCTCCCACTGTAGCAAGTGTAAACAGAGCATTTGGGTCAGACTGATAAACCGGATTAGACGGCGCCCCCTCAAGAGCGGCCAAAGTACCGTCCCCGCCTCCGAGTAGCACCACAGCGCCATCTTTTTGGTCACCGAGCGCGACGTCGAGCTGCTTGTCGCCGTTGAAGTCGCCGGCGATCGGGTTCACAACATAGCCGGGGAGGGTCAGGCTTGCGCCGACCGAAAATGTCCCGTCGCCCTGGCCGAGAAGCACCTGCACCAGGGTGGAAGCAGAGTCAGGGTAGCGCGTTCGTATCAGATCAAGTTTGCCGTCGCTGTTAAAATCACCTCGGCCGAGTTTGGAACGTGGGTAGGAGTGGTCGTGGCCCTCACCCTCAGACGGCAAAGCGTGAGTGATCGGTGCGCCAAAACTACCATCGCCTTTGCCGAGAAAGACCACGCTGGTGCCGTTGTTGTCGAACAGGACCTGCACCAAATCGACGACCTGGTCGCCATTGACGTCTCCAACAAAGATGTCATCTGGGGCCGATGAGTCGGTCGACTGATAGATGTTTTCCGAAAAGGTGCCATCGCCGCGGCTCAAAAATATTCGGTTGGCATCGGCAACGTCGAGCTTGCCGTCGCCATTAAAATCGCCCGAGGCTAAAAAGACCCGGTTGGCATCGGCAGTATCAAGTCCCCAGTGGTCGTTGAAGTCAGACAGGGTCACCGCTTCGTTGGCGGAGAAGGGCCAGGCGGGATGGAGATCGAGCTTGGGCGTGACGACGTATCCGTCCTGTGTGCCGAGCAGTATTTCGACCCCAGATAGCAGGTCGACTCGCCCATCGCCGTTGAAATCACCGGTCATCAGCGGATTGTTATAGCGGGTATCGATCGACCACGAGACGACAAAGTGGCCAGCGCCATCGCCAAGAAACAGGGCTGGATCCTTGCCACCTCTCCCAGGATTTCCTAAAAAGAGATCCGCCTTGTTATCGCCGTTCCAGTCGACCACGGTATGTTCCCCCCAGTGGCCAACTAGGGTTGTGCTTTCGACTGGATTGCCGCTTGACCGACCGAGAAGGATGGTGACCCCTATTGATGAGAAGCAAGCAAAATCGGGAAATTCATCGCTATTGAAGTCCCCGACAAAGAAACGGGTAAAAGAGTTACCAAAATCGCCGCCTTTGCGAAAAGTACCGTCCCCCTGTCCGAGCGCAATTAGACCTCTCGAATTTCCATCGACCTCGGCGACGTCGATGAAGCCATCGTGGTTGAAATCACCGACAGCCACCGAGTTGAAATTATACGCACGATCATCGAGCGCTATGGTAGCGCCGGCTGCAAACGTGCCATCGCCGACGCCTCGTAGTATCTGGATCTGGTAGGGTTTTCCTAGGACAAGATCGAGTTTTCCATCTTGGTCGAAATCGGCGACGCGGATGCCATAATACGAATCGCAGCCGGAGCTGAACCAAGGCAGCGCCACAAAAGAGCCGTCGCCGCGGCTTAGCAGAACGCCGATACTGCCGATACTACTGGGGCTCCAACTACTTCCAACAGGCCCACCAAATCCCGCCAGATCGAGCTTACCATCTCCGTTGAAATCCCCGATGACAGGCCCCCCGGAGAAGCCCCCGGAGAAGCCGCTGCCGACCGCTTGTGGGGCCTCAAACGTGCCATCGCCGCGGCTTAGCAGAACGTCGATGCTGTAGGGATTCCAAGAACCTTGTGGGCTGCCGACAAGGCCCGCGAGATCGAGTTTGCCATCGCCATTGAAATCCTCGGCGACAAGCGGCCAATTGACGAAGCCGCTGCCTACCGTCTGTGGATCCGCGAAGGTGCCATCGCCGTTGCCGATAAAAATCAGCAGCGACCCAGCCGCGATCGCCAAGTCGAGCTTACCGTCGCCGTTAAAGTCGGCTTTTACGGTAGCCCCAGGAAACTCGGTTTTTAGCTGCGGGATAACATCGTTGAAGAAAAACGAGCGGTCACACTGGTCGGCGGGCACGCATTGGCCCTTTTCGAGCGCCAAGCCCTGTGCGCAGCTTGGCAGACACTGCACTCCGTCGCATTCGACGCTGCCGCCGGGCGGAGCGCTACACGGGACGCAAGCGGTGCCACAGGCATCGACATCATTGGGCACCCTTTGAGTGCCGCACAGATGCATGTCGTAGCGCTGCACACCTGTTGCTATCGGTGCACCCTCCAGCTCGTCGCTGCCGGTCGCTTGCGTTGTACTTTCCGGCGGAATGATCGGCTCAGCAGCAGAATGTTTGCGACCACAGCCGATTCCGAACACCAACATCACCAACAGCGCCCTTTTCATCTCGTCTCCTCTTCGGCCCTCAACGTCGTGATTTTTGTGGTCTATTGAATTGTTGGTGGCTGATGCTCGGAAGAACATTCATTCCAGGGGGTAGGTGGAGTCAGCGAGTTGTTTTTCGCGAAATCAGGGTCTGAAATTCATTGAGCGTCTGGATTCGATCAAACCCGGCGATGACGAAATCGTTGTCGAAGCTGAGCACAGCGCCTATGTGGTGCGTTTCCATCATTGCAAAGCTGACCGCGTCGGTGTAAGAAATCGCCTGATCGTCGAGCCGCTCAAGCCAGCGTCGGGCTGCAACATGATGAAACTCGGTGGCAAATTCGAGCTCGACCGACGAGCTGCGATCGATTC
>JAHFDU010000441.1 GCA_023248835.1 Myxococcales bacterium
TTTCTGCAAGAGGTTACCCTGTTCGCGCGGACCGAGTTCGATCCCAACCAATAGACCGCGACCGCGAATTTCACGCACCAAAGGATGGCCGGCCAAAGCGTTGCGCAAACCGGACAAGAGATCTTCACCGCGGGCGCGAGCGTTCTCGGCCAGCCTCTCCGATTCGACAATTTGTAACGTGCCCAGCGCCGCTGCGCAGGCAAAACCGTTGCCGGAAAAGGTCGAACCATGGAGATCAAATCGGTCGATGGTGCCGTACGCTTTTTGGTGGAGGCGGCTCGACGTCACGGTCGCCGAGATCGGTGCAAGGCCGCCTCCCAAAGCCTTGCCGAGCACCAGCACGTCGGGCACCAAGCCTTCCGCTTGGAAAGCGAACATTGCCCCAGTCCTGCCGATTCCGGTTTGCACCTCGTCGAGAATCAGCAGCGTGCTCGACTTGTTACATAAACGTTGGGCTTCGCGTAGGTAACCCGACGGTGGCAGAAGGACGCCTCCCTCCCCGAGAATTGGTTCGACCACAAACGCTCCCGCTTTGTGGGAGAGCGCTCGCTCAAGCGCCGCCAGATCGCCGAATGGAACCGCGTGGCAGTCGGAAAGCAGCGGCTCAAATGGCGCGCGCATACGATCGCCACCCATCACCGAGAGCGTGCCGAGGCTGGTGCCATGAAAGCCACCGGTGCAATAGACGATTCCGGCGCGACGAGTGACCGCTCTGGCCAACTTGAGTCCGGCTTCGACTGCTTCGCTGCCGCTCGAGGAGAACATCGCTACTTCCAGTGGATCGCCGGCCAGCGCAGCCAACCGTTCAGCGAGTTCCGCCATTGCTGGTGAAGGACCCACATGAATGAGGTTGGGCACCTTGGCGGTGAGGAACTCCTGTAGTCGCAGGTTTAGCTGAGGATGACTGTGGCCAAGATTGATCGCACCGAAGCCGGACAGAAAATCGAGATATTCGCGCCCGTCCTCATCCCAAAGACGCGTGCCCTCGGCGCGGACAAAAACTCGTCCATAACCAAACAGACCTAAGAGTTTTACAAACGCAGGGTTGACGTGTCGAGCGAACTTCTCGACGGTAGAGTTTGATTCCGCCGAACTCATGCGAGCACGCGCAATGAACGTGGACGACTTTTTTCCATCCGCTCGAGCATCGCTGGGTCAGCAAAGCGCGCGTCTCGTTCTCGATAGATTACGTTGTACGTACAGGTGGGAATATTGGTGCCGTCGGCCTCGGGAACGCCAACCGGACACTTCATTACCCGCGTCACGTCGAAGTTCTCTTCGTCCATGTGCGCGTGGATGTAAATCGCCTTGATCGCGCGCTCGGCGATGCGCTGCCGCTCATCCAGGGAGAGTGCCCGATCGGTCGGAAACATCTCGCTTAAAATGCGCTTCATGGTCTTGAGAATGGCATCGCTCTGTAGAACTTTTTCAGGATTTACCCATAGATCATCGATGATCTCGCGAAACAGATTTTCCACTTTTTCACGCGGCTCGAGGTAGAGCGAATCTGAAAGTAGATCGAAAACGGTTTGACGCGAAGTGAGGCGCGTGAAGGGAACATAGCCACCGCCATCGATCATCAAAAGATACGAGATGGAATAGCAATGCGGATGCGCGAGCGGAGAGGGCACAAAGTCCTTTTCGTTGATGCGGTTGTCCGTCGCGGCGGTGAGCAGGCGGTGCAGGTCCGGGATAGTGATTCGTGACGAGCGATCGAATCCGACACCACCCTGACCGGTAAATGTGAGGGGATGCAGTTCCAGTGAGCAGAGATTGGGACGCGAAATAACCAGCTGGAACAGATCGCCGACTTCGACGTCGTTGTGCCCAGCAGCAATCGCCGGCAGGATGGTGGTGGTCACATCGTGTTTTTGCAATAGGTCGAGAACCTTCAGCTTGGTCGCCACCGTGTTGGCGCCGAGCATCTTCTTGTCGGTGGCGACGACAAAGGTGTCGAGCGAAAGAATCACGCGCGCATCGAGTGCAGCCAACCGCCTGACCAGCCCCTCGTCGAGCAGCTTGATTCCGTTGGTCGACACCGTGAGGCGACGAATGCCGGCGGCGCGTGCCATTTCGAGTAGCTCGAGTAGCTCCGGGTGCAACGTCGGCTCACCACCCGTGAAGTTGATGATGTCGAGCTCATCATGATCAGCAACGAGATGCTCGAGGATGCGCTGGAAGTGCTGACGCGACATCCGATGCGGATCGTCGTTCTTGTTCACGGTGTAACAAATCGGGCAATCGAGGTTGCAAGCCGAAGTGATCGGAATCACCGGCAAGTAGACCTTCTGTTCGTGAGCAGTGCAGGGGCCGCAGTCAAACGGACAACCCGCCGCAGAGATCTCTTTCATCACCCGCTTGGGCGACGTTACCTGCGTAAAAAAAGAGAGACAGTCGAGATACCAAGCGACCGACGAAGCGACCAGGCACTCAGAGGAGCCGTGCTCTTCGCAGCTCTTCTCCATCCAGACCTGATTGGCTCGGAAGTGAATGCGCGCATCGACACCACGCTTGCACACGCCACACAAGCTCTTGGTCATCGAGAAGGTGCGGTCACTGTCCATCGGCGACTTTTTCTGTGGCCAGGCCCGCCCCTTCAATAAAGAGTCGCAGCAAAGC
>JAHFDU010000442.1 GCA_023248835.1 Myxococcales bacterium
GCAGAAACTGATGGCCTATCCCGGTGACGCCGGCGCGCTACGCGAGGTGGTGCGGGCGACGCCGCTGCAGCTTGGCAAAGCGGTGCGCACGGTGTCGGCGCTGCAGCCGCAGGGTTGGGCGGTGGAAATGGTATTGCCGTTGGCTGCGCTCGAGCATTACGCACCGGGGATGCCACTTTCATTTTCGCTTGAGGTGGCCGATTGCGACTCCAAGGCCGACGGAAAAACCGCCCGTACCCTGTCGCTCGCCGGCCGTCTGCTCGTCAATCGGGCCGAGACTGCGCTTGATGACTTGTTGCACACGCTGCACACCGATCGCACGGCGATTCGTTTTGATCGGGCGGTGGCGCTCGGTCGCGACGAACGGGCGCGCGCGCTGGTGGTTGGAAAGTACGTCGCGCTGATTGTCGGCAGTGAGTTCAGTTTTCAAGAATTGCTATCGTCGGTCGAGGTGAAAAGTCTCGAGGTGCTTAACCTGAATGGATCAAATGAAGAGCTGGCGGTTCGCTACGTCGAGCGCAGCGGTCGGGGCGCGCGCGAAATCTTGGCTATTTATCGGGTGCAAGGCGACGAACTTGCGCGCTCGTTTGCCTGCGAAGTGCGAAAATCGATAGGCGACGCTTTCGTTGAAGACAAAATTTCGTGGATCAAGCGGGGCAAAGCGACCGACTTGCTGATCGAGGCGACCAAAGCCAATGGCTTTTCCAAAACCAATTTCTCGAGCGATGGATCAACGGACGTGATTCCGCTGCTATTGCCTTGGGCGGCGGATCGCCGGGCGCGCTATCAATTTCGTGGCGACGAATATTTTCGTGAGCAATAGGTGTCGGAAGTTTGGACCATCCGGCGCGTGCTCGATTGGACGCTGGCACGTTTTGCCGAGCGCGGAAAAGCGACGCCGCGGCTTGACGCTGAGATTCTACTGGCGCACGTGCTTTCGCAGTCTCGGGTTTTTTTGTATACCCATTTTGACCAGCCGCTTTCGGCCGACGAGCTGGCCGCGTTTCGCGCGCTGATAAAACGACGCCTAGATGGGCACGCGGTCGCCTACCTTGTCGGCAAGAAAGAGTTTCGCTCGCTCGATCTTTTTGTCGACGAGCGTGTGCTGATTCCGCGGCCCGATACCGAGACGCTGATCGACGTTGCGATCGATCGTTTCGTCGAAGCGCCGCACACCATTGTCGATGTCGGAACCGGTTCGGGCGCGATCGCGCTGGCGCTCAAGAAAAAATGGCCTACTGCAAGGGTGATCGCGGTCGACACTTCTGTCGTTGCGTTGGAAGTGGCGCGGCTAAACAGCGAGCGGCTGTCGCTCCCGATCGAGTGCTTGCACAGCGATCTGCTGGCTTCCATCAGCGATCGCGTCGACTTGATTGTTTCCAATCCCCCTTACATTCCGACCGGCGAGATTGCCAAGCTCAGCCCCGAGGTACAGCGCGAGCCACACGCCGCCCTCGACGGTGGCAAGGACGGTCTCGAGATATTGCGCCGCTTGTCCGCCGAAGCACCTGCAAAGCTTTTGCCCGGCGGAGTGCTTGCCGTCGAGCTCGGCGCCGGTCAGTCTGCTGAGGTGGTAGAGCGATTCACCGAACAGGGATTTGTCGACATCGTTGTGACGAAAGATCTCGGCGGTGTCGAACGTGTGGTCAGTAGTGTTCGACCAAGATGATCGTGGCGCCGATTCTATCTACGCAATGGTTTTGAGCCGAACATTTCGACACAATTAGTCTATCGATGTGCTATGCGTTTTCAACGCGCAATCGAACGAGGACACCCTCTCTGAGTTCGACAAGCTCTCGAGCGAAACGATGATAGTGGGACGGCCGAAAAGCGGGAAGGTGGCCGGTTCGCGCGCCGTCTTTTACATCCCAGCGGGAAAGCCCGCTTTCGTCGGAGGAGAAGAGCCAAGTTCCATCGCTGAAGAAAGTCCCTTTAGGTCCAAATATCAGTTCCCCTGCCTTCAGCCCTGAAGATGTACACCGAAAAATCTGAGCACCGTCAAATCTATTGTCACCCTCTACCCACTCTGCAACAAATCGACTCTCTCCAAGCCAAGTCATCGCGCCATTCCATCCGTCGCGCCCCCCGGCCGATTGACGCGTTGGGCCGTCTTCTGACTCCCACACGTTTTCCTCGATCCAACGTCTGACACTCCACACGACTGGTACTCCAGAGGGCTGCCACACCCAGCCATCGTCGAGAATGATCGACTCGCTCGGGCTCAAGTGCAACGCGCCATGAAAATAGTCGAGATGGCGCGGAGGGCGCTTGTCGCCTTCGTAGCTAGTCGCCCCACGCTGGGTAAGGAGCTCTCCTGTCGACGGGTCCGAGATATCGAGCCGGTTCCAGGCAGTGCGATGAATAGCGAGCACACGACCATCAATTTCAGTGAATACAAAGGAGAGGGGAACCGTTGATGGATAGTAGTCACCTGCGTCGAGGCTAAGGGTCACCTTCGCCGTGCGAAGATCGATGATCTGGCCATAACGTCCATAGTCGTTGACCACCGCCGCAAACTCGCCTCCCATGGATGCATGCAGCCGTCGTCGTGGCGTGTTCCACTGTTGTTCCTGCGCAGGCTCCAGAGGCAAGGTCGCGGTTGCAACTCGC
>JAHFDU010000149.1 GCA_023248835.1 Myxococcales bacterium
AACAAAAACATTACGGAAGAGCACATTACGCAGTCGGCGGAAAAGATCTTTTCGCGCGGCTGGTCGCGGATGAAGTGCTATTTCATGATCGGGTTGCCAACCGAGACCGACGAAGACGTGGTCGGGATTGCGCAGACTGGCGGGCGGCTCAAGCGGCTCGGGCGCAAGATTCGCAAAGATGCCGACGTCACGGTATCGGTCTCTTCGCACGTGCCCAAACCGCACACCCCGTTTCAGTGGTGTCAGATGGACAGCGTCGACGAGATCTTGCGCAAACAGAAGCTACTGCGCGAGCTTGCAAAGAACGAACGCATCGATCTGAAGTACCACGACGCCGGTGTCAGCCACGTCGAGGGAATTTTGGCGCGCGGCGATCGGCGGCTCGCCGATGTGATCGAATCGGCGTGGAAAAAGGGCGCGCGCTTCGATGGCTGGGACGAACACTTTCAGCTCAAGCACTGGGATGCGGCGCTGTCAGAGTGCAATGTTGATCGCATGATTTATTTGAACACCATGCCGACCGACGCGCGGCTGCCGTGGGATCATTTGGACATCGGTCTTGCTGAAGGATTTTTGGCTTGGGAATATCGTCGCGCGCTCAAAGATCGGTTGAGCCATCCCTGCGGCAAGCCTTACAAGACGCTTCTGCATCATGCCAACATTGAAGATGCCGAGGCCGATGCCCGCAAACTGATGTGTTACGACTGCGGCATCGCCTGTGACCTCACCGACATGCGGGAAGAGCGCATTGCCTATTTGCACAAACTCGACGCCCACCGGCCAGCCGAAGAGCGGGTGCGGCTGCCGATTGTGCGAGAGCGTCCGCTCGACAGAAAAGAGATGGCGCAGCCGACCGGATTTTCGCAAGGTTTGGGCCGAAACTTTCGCATTCGGTTTCAGAAGCTCGGACGGGCGGCATTTATTTCGCACTTAGATACGATGCGCCAATTGGTGCGAGTATTTCGCCGCGCTGGCATCGAGCTCATCTATTCGAAAGGTTTTCATCCCAAGCCGGAAATTTCATTTGCGCCCGCGCTTGGCCTCGGCATTGCGGCGCTCGGCGAATGGTGCGACGTGCGCATCGATTGGAATGGCAGCGACGAGGAGTTGGTGACGCGTTTGCGTGCCGCAGCGCCCGAAGGGCTGATGGTCGACGAAGTGCGCCCGCTAAGCGAGGGTGAGCCTAGCCTCGCCAAAGTGCTGGCACACGCTGACTACGTGACCTATCTGCCGCTTGAAATCGATCAATCGGCCCTACGCAGCGAAGGACTCACCGTCGAGCGCATTCAGAAGCGCCAGAAGAAAATCGTCGATGTCGGAAAATATCTTTTGTCGGCAAAGATTCTCGACGGCGAAAATCGCGAACTGCGCCAGACTCTCGAATGGCCGCGCGGTGGAACGATTTTGGCCACTCGTGTTTCCGTCGGTGACGAAGGCAGCGCCAAACCGTCCGAAGTGGTTCAGGCGCTGCTCGGTACTGCGCCTCCAAGTGGGGTGCGCTATGCCCGACTTGGGTTTGGCCAGGCGCCGAAAACGGAAATTTTGCCGCAAGTTGGAGCTGCATGAAGTTCGTAAGTCTTGGCCTTATCGCACTGCTTGTCAGCTGCAGCACCGATGGCGTCGTGTTGCAGGGCAAGAGCTGTAGCGAGAATACTTGCCCGACCGGCTACTATTGTCCGAAGGTGCAGAGATGCGAGCAGCGCCTGCCCTCGGTCTGCCATCGCGACTGCGCCAAGGCTGTCTGCAGGTGCGAAAGCGACGAAGACTGCAGCTCCGAGTTTGTTTGTGATCGCGGTGTTTGCAAGCAGGCGGTGACGTCCTGTTCGCGGCATGTTCATTGTCCGTCCGATTGCACCGACGACTGCGGTGTATGCATCTGTAGTGGCCAGTGTATGTCGGCGAACGACGCCGGTATGGCGGTTGTCGACATGAGCGTCCCACGGGACTTGGCGGTGTTGGAGGTCGATTTATCACCTGGACCCGATGATGCGGCCTCGCAGGCAAGCGATGCCGGCATGCCGGCCGATGCGGATGCGGCGCCCCCTGTCGACAGTGGCGCAACCCGCTAAGAAATTACGGCAAACGTTCACTCCCCTGTCCGTGCACCCTGAGCGGAGCGCAGCGTCCTTCGCCCTTCGGCAGGCTCAGGAGGATCAGGATGAGCGGCCATAAGTCCCCCCCGATTATGCTGAGCTTGTCGAAGCACAGGCTCAGGACGAGCGGGAGGCACAGTAAACGCGCGCTTCCAGGCGGCGAAATTGCCGCCGGCTTGGTGCGCTTGCAGGGCGCGCCTGCCGGCATCGAATCCGCCCTGCGCGAGCTGATATTCGACCCACGCCCAGCGAGTGGAAGTGGGGCGGACGTCGACCGTGCCGGCGAGGAGGCGACGCAGCCTCGCGAGTTTGTTTTCGAGTGATGGAATCGATTCGAAGGGCGTGCCGTCAAGTGGGGTGTTGCGCTTGGCGACAAATGGCGCAATCCCGAGGGCCAGCGGGACGATGCGCGAAAGTTCGCGCGCAAAACGGGCAAGCTCGTCGATGTCGTCTTCGGTTTCGCTCGGTAGCCCAATCATTTCGTACAATTTGAGTGTACGCAGCGCATGCTTGCGCGCCAGTTCGGCAGCACGAACCAGATGCTTCTCTTTGGTTTTGCGTTCGATCTGTTCGCGTAACCGCTCCGACGATCCGTCCGACGCAGTGGTGAGGGTTCGGTAACCGCCGCGCGCCAGAAGTTCGACCAGTTCGTCGTCGAGACGATCGGCGCGCAAAGACGAAATACCGACTTCGCGGCCACTTTCGACCAGCTGGCGCACGATGGTGCGAATTTGCGGATGGTCGGTCACCGCTGCACCGACCAGCCCGACCCGCTTCGCTTGCGGGGGCACCAACTCGAGCACCCGTTCGGGCGGGACCAGCCGCATGCCGCCGTTGGTCGAGCGACGCATGACGCAATAGGTGCAACCGCGCGAGCAGCCGCGCTCGGGCTCGATCAGAAACATCGAGCGCAGCTCGGTGTTGGGCGTGAGCACTTGCGAGTAGGCCGGCAATTCAGAGTCCTGTGTCTTGGCCACTGCAGGAAGCTGCTCACCGTCGAGAGCGGGAATCCAAAATCCCGGTTGACCGCGCAAAGATTCGAAGAGCCGCGTGCGATCGGGTGCGCTCTCGATCGCGGTTTGAAGCCTCGGTACCAGATCTTCCGCTTCGCCCAGCAGCACCAGATCGACAAACGGTCCGAGCGGAAGCGGATTGGAGAAGGTCAGCGGCCCGCCGGCGACGAGGAGGGGATGGCGGCCATCGCGGTCGGCCGAGTAAAGCGGAATCTGACCGAGCGCCAGACAATCGAACAGCCCGGTCAGCTCGAGTTCATACGCGACCGAAACTGCGATGATCGGGAACTCGCTGATCGCAGTTTCGCTTTCATAGGTGCAAAGCGAGGCGCGCGATTTTCTCCAGGCGTCGACGTCGTCGGGCAAAAATGCGCGCTCGGCCGCCCACTCTCCGCGATTGAGCAGGCGATAGATGGTTTGGTAGCCGAGCGACGACATCGCGACGTGGTAGCTCGAGGGATAGAGCAGCGCGACGCGGCGCGGCGCCGACGGACGGAAAAGCGTGCCGACTTCGTCTGCCAGACGCGAGTGAATCTGCTGCTGAATTTCGCTGCGCCGCATCCGACGGCTGCTTAGCACAAATCGTTCTGTTCGTGTAAAGTGCCGCCACTTAACGGAAAGGTCCTGCGTAACCGTTCACGGGGTATACATAGAATGTTGACTGGTCAAGTTTTTCAGTTCTCGACGAGAAACGCGCTGAGCGTTGTTGATCGCCATCCGAAACGCGCGAGACAAGCGCGCGGCGGGGGGGGTGAGGGTGAGCCGGACCTCAATGGTCCGAGTGCGAAGCCGAACCGGCGGGCTTTGCCCGACGAGGGGGTTCGGCCCGAGCCGGCGCGAATGCGCCGAGAGCGAGGGCGAACGGAACGTCCCCCGGTGAAAGGAAAGGTCCTGCCATGAAAGGGTGCTTGTTTCTGATGGTTTCAATGCTTGCCTGCAATCGTGATCCGTCTTTCACGCCGATTCCGCCGCCGACCTGCGCGGTCGGGGATCATTGCCGAACTGATCGTGATTGTGACGATCACATTTGGTGCGATGGCGCCGAATTGTGTCAAGCCGTCGGTCATCCCAATAGCAACCGCTGCGGCTGTATGTACAACACGCCGCCCTGCCGAGTAGCGCTTGCCTGCAGCGAGTCGATGCATGAGTGTCACGAAGGCTGCGCTACGCCGGACGTCGATGGGGATGGACACGATTCGATTGCTTGCGGCGGTGACGATTGCGACGACACCGATGCCCACCGCTTCCCTGGTCACGCCGAGGTCTGCGATGCGATGAACGTCGATGAAGATTGCGACTCGTCGACCTTTGGCACGCTCGACGCAGACGCGGACGGCTTTGTCAGTATCGCCTGCTGCAACCAGTCGAGCGACGGAAAAATGACCTGCGGTTCAGACTGCAATGACGCCGACCCGGGAGTGCATCCCGGTTCGCCCGAGGTGTGTAACGGCAAGGACGACAATTGTAACGGCGCGATTGACGAGACCGCGCAGGTTGCGTTGTACGTGGACAGCGACGGCGACGGCCACGGCCACGGCCACGGTGTTGGCAACGCGGTGATGGGTTGCGCAGACCTGGTCGGCTACTCGCCGCTTAACAACGACTGCGATGACAGCAATGCGGCGCTGCAGCCGGGCAGCATCAAGTGCCAAGGCGGACAACAGCCAGCGAATATCTTTATTTGCAGCTCTCTCGGTGTGTGGCAGAGCGCCACCTGTGCCGGCATGCAGAATTGTTTCGCGCAGCCAAACGGAACCGGAATCTGCCGCTAAACAGTAAACAGTGTCACAGATTCGCAATCCGCCAGTACCATGAAAATCCTCATGTAATATTATGTTTTTCATGGAGTCAAAAACAGTGCGGGGTGATCTCTAGTTCTTGTGCAGGATGGTGCCTTGTTCCCCGACGACGTAGATGTCGGCATTGCTGGTGCCCCAGACGCCGTGCAGGTTGACCCAGACGCCGGTCGACTCAACTGGCCAGTTGCCGTCGCCGCTCGAATGCAAGATGGTGCCTTGGGCGCCGACCGCATAGGTCTCGCCGTCGCTCTCCCACACCCCGTAGAGCGTGCCGCTATTGTGGCTCGACTGGGCGCTCCAATTGCCATCGCCCAAAGAGTGCAAAATCGTGCCGTTCGTACCAACCGCGAATACGTCCGTACCGTCCCCAGAGATGGAATAGAGGTCGGCTGAGCTGCTGGAGGTTTCACGGCTGAGTACGGCGCCACCGTGCGAATGCAAGATCAGGCCGCTTGCGCCGACGATATAGAGATCAGTCGCAGACTTGTAGACAGCGCGCAGAGTGCTGGAACCTTGTCCCGCAGCGACGGCGCGAAAATCGGCGCCCGTTGATCGATCGAGAAAGCCGTCTTTGCCAACCGCCAAGATCTGCGAGTCATCGCCGCCAATGCCGTACAGATCAGTTGAAAAAGTTGGCGCGGCCGACCACGTCCCATTTAGAAAATGCCACCAAGCGCCCGATGCGCCAGCGGCAAACAGATCGCCCGCCGAATGGCCCCACACTGCGTTTATGTCTTGCGTCCCAGGAGCCACGTCGTTGGTCCAGACACCATCGCCGAGAGAGTGGAGAAGGGTGCCCGCTGCGCCGACGGCATGAATGTCGTTGGCTGCCGATCCCCATACCGCATTCAAGTCGTGGGAATCGGTCGGTGCTTGCGTCGCCCAAGTCGATCCGTCCGGTTGACAATCGTGGCCGCTGTCAGCGTAGCCGGTCTTGCAGCGATAGCCGCACGTAGCGCTTTCACATGTGGGGTGCGCGTGCGCGACAGTCGGGCAAGGTGAGCAGCGCGTCCCGCACGCCGTTGGCGAATCGACGGCCCAACATTGTACTCCGCAAGCATGATAGCCAGGATTGCAGGTTGGCATACAGCTGCCAGAAACGCACTGTACCGTGCCATTGGACGTTGTCGCGCAGACAGTTCCGCAATGGCCGCAGTTGTTTAGATCGGTTTTCAGGTCGACGCAGGCTCCGCTGCAGACTTTCAACGGATCGGCGCAGTTCACGCAGCTACCCTTGCTGCAGGTGGGCGCTGAGGCCTGGCAGACATTGCCGCAGGTGCCACAGTTCTGCGCGTCGGCTTGAAGATCGACGCAACCTCCGTTGCAATTGTTGGGGCGAGCGGCGGCGCAGATGCCACCGTCGTCCGGCAGTACACGTCCGCCATCGGTGGGCATGGCTTTGCTGATGCAGACGCCGATCTTTGAATAGACGCCGGTCTGATCGCAGATGTTCACGGACGCGTCGGGAGAAGTGCCATTCATCGTCCCATCGCT
The DNA here is from genome assembly GCA_023248835.1 of Myxococcales bacterium. Taxonomy (GTDB): domain Bacteria; phylum Myxococcota_A; class Polyangia; order Palsa-1104; family Palsa-1104; genus JAHFDU01. The sequence goes on from JAHFDU010000149.1 coordinate 6,400, forward strand.
GCCGAAGTCGACGATGCCGCAGCCGGCCGACAAAATACCGGACAATAGAAAAGCGCTGATCATCCGCCAGTTTTGCCGTGGGCGTGGGCGTAGGCGTGGGCGAATCCTTGTGCCACCGTCGGTGGAGAGCGCGGATTTTCGTTTCACGCCCACGCCCACGCCCACGAAAGTGACGGACTCCCCGAGAAAAGACCGCTTGAGCATGCGAGGCTCTTGTGCAAATGCTGTTCCGAGTTCGGTCGAGGAAAATCGCTGACTTCGCTCTTGCCTTGGCCCAAGTTCGCGTCACAAGCGTGACATTTGAAAGCGTTTGGCCCGGTTTGTCAGATTGGTGGCGCGCGCTGACCCCAAAAAAAGAGTATAATCAGGGGTTATGGCGGCCGATTGGTCGGACTACGTCATCCGACAAGCGACAGAGGAGGAGCAGCGGGCGCGCGATCGGCTGACTTTCGCAGCCTGGGGCGAAAAGCTCACCGTCTATGAATATGTGGCGCGCGAAGCGGCGCTGCGACAGCAGGCTTGGGCGCGCGAAAACATGCAAACCTGGCTGCTGCTCGAGGGCGTGCGCGTGGTCTCGTCCTGCGAAGCCTTTCGCATGCTCTCGACGCTCAAGGGCGAGGCCGGATTTGCCTACGCCATCGCCAGCGTGTTCACCGAGCCGCACCTTCGCAAACGCGGCTACGCAGCGCGACTGGTCGACGGCGTTTGCAAACAGCTCGCCTCAGATGGCCAGGCGCAATCGGTGATTCTTTTTTCCGACGTCGGTGCGGCGCTGTACGAGCGGCTGCGATTTGTAGCGCGGCCGGCGTTTGATTGCGTCTTGCCGGCCGAGCTCGGTGATCCGGGAGCCGAGGTGAAGTTGCTCTCGCCCGGCGATGCCGCCCATGCGCTGGCCCAAGCAGTGCGGCCACAAGATGAGTATTTGGTGTGGCCGAACGCGGTTCAACTCGACTGGCATGCGGAGCGGGCGCGCTACTACGCGCGAGTGCTGCGTTCGATGCCGGTCAGCACGGCAGGAGCTGAATGCGACGGCGCCACCATTTTTTGGGCGGGCGATTTCAGGAACAATCGCCTACGAGTGCTTCTACTCGACGCGCCGTCGAGCGAAGTTGCGGCCCGCTTGCTCACGGCGGCGCAGCGCACCGCGGCGCGCTCCGACTTGCGTGAGGTTTGCATCTGGCAAACCCCGTCGACGGCGGTGCTGGGATCAGAGGCCGGCGTGGTGCGCGAGCGCCAGGGCGGGCTGCCGATGATTCGGCCGCTCAAAGCTTTTTCGGCCGAGGCGTGGCGCACCATCCCAAGAGCGATCTGGGTCTGAAATGATCGCGGCCGCGGATGTCGAGCCTGCTTGCGAATTCGTTCGCGTAGTCTCATGCCGGTTCGGGCCCGTCGCCGCGGCGCAGGACGGTGTCGTGGGCGTAGGCGTCGCTCTTGTTCGGATAATCGGTGTTAAAGTGCAGTCCGCGGCTCTCTTTGCGGCGACGCGCGCTCTCGATGGTGAGGTGCGCAGTCAGTGCCAAGTTGCGCAGCTCGAGCAGATCGCCGGTTACCTGGAAGTTCCAGTAATATTCGCGAATTTCTGAGCGCACCAGCTCAATCCGTCGGCGCGCCCGTTCGAGACGTTTGTCAGTGCGCACAACACCGACGTAGTTCCACATCAGGCGGCGGACTTCGTCCCAGTTCTGCGTGATCACGACGGCTTCTTCCGACGGCGTCGCCGCGCCGGTGTACCACGGCGCGACTTCGGGCGGCTTCAGCTGTGTCGCATGGCGGGCGTCGAGCGCAGCGCGACGGCCAAAAACCGCACCTTCGAGCAGCGAATTGGACGCCAATCGGCAGGCGCCGTGTAGGCCGGTCATGGCGACTTCGCCGACGGCATAGAGATTCTTCACCGTGGTGCGGCCGTGTTCGTCTACCACCACGCCGCCGCACAGATAATGCGCTGCCGGCACCACCGGGATAGGTTGACTGCGCAGGTCGATGCCGAAATGAAAACAGCGTTCAAAAATCGCCGGGAAACGTTCGACCAAAAATTTGCTGTCGAGGTGAGTCATGTCGAGCAGCACGAAGTCATCGCCGGTGCGTTTGAGCTCCGAGTCGATGGCTCGGGCGGTGACATCGCGCGGCGCCAGCGACTTGAGCGCGTGGTAGCGCTCCATAAACGTTTCGCCGGAGCGCAGTTTGAGGACGCCGCCCTCGCCACGCAGCGCTTCTGAAATCAGAAAAGACTTGGCCTGCGGATGAAAGAGGCAGGTGGGATGGAATTGAAAAAATTCCATATTGGCGATGCTGGCGCCGCCGCGGTAGGCCATCGCCACCCCGTCGGCGGTCGCGACGTCGGGATTGGTGGTGTAGAGATAAACTTTTCCTGCACCGCCGGTGGCAAGTACCGTGGCCCGTGCGACCACGGTTTTGACCGCGCGCGACTTTTGATCGAGCAGATAAGCGCCAAAACAGCCTTCGGGACCGCCATAGCGACTGCGCTGCAGCAAGTCGATCGCCATGTGGTCAGTCAAGATTGTGATACTCGGATGCGCCGCAGCCGCAGCCACCAAAGCGCGTTCGATTTCGCGCCCGGTCGAATCCTTGGCGTGCGCCACTCTTCGCGCCGAATGACCGCCTTCTCGCGCCAGATCGAAAGTGCCGTCAGCGCGATCAAACTCGACGCCAAATTTTTCGGTGAGCTCACGGATCGCGGCCGGCCCTTCGCGCACGCAGAGAGCGACGATGTCGGGATGGCACA
>JAHFDU010000150.1 GCA_023248835.1 Myxococcales bacterium
GTTGAAAATGTTCGCGCGTCGGTCGATCTGGTGCGTCAACAGGTCAGGCTCGCAGTCGACCAGGCGCGGCTGGCGGTGCGCGCCGCCAAAGCCACCGTCGGTGCATCCCAAGTTGCGCTCGAAAACAGCGACGTCCGGCTTCGCCTCGCCGAAGGACGCTACCAAGCTGGCGTCGGCAACATCATCGAACTCGGCGATGCCCAAGTGGCGCGCACCGCCGCCGCCGCGCAGCGCGTACAGGCCGACTACAGCCTGGCCGCCGCTCGCGCCCAACTGCTTCGCGCCCTGGCGCGCCGCTAGATCTATAGTTTAGTTATAGAGCGGAATCCGCGATCTTGAGCGCCTCATCGAGGGCGGCGATGCCTTGGTCGATTTCGGCTTCAGTGATGATAAGCGGCGGCGCGATCACCAAGTGGCTCACCCAGCCCATGCACGCAACTCCGAGCGAAAGCATTTTCGCTGTCACCTGATCAATGATCAGTGGCTTGCCGTCGAGCTTTTCGCGCTGGGTGTTAAACGGCGTCTTGGCCGATCGATCGCGTACCAGATCCACCGCCCAGAATAGACCGCGCCCGCGCACATCGCCGATGCTCGAGTGTCGACTCTTGAGCGCGTTCAGTTTTTCGCCGACGATGGCGCCCATTTTTTTGGAACGCTCGAGCAGCCCAAGCCGCCGATATTCGGCAATGGCGGCGACTGCTGGGCCGAGCGTCAGCGGATGCGCCTCATAGGTGTGGCCGTGGGCAAAATAGTGTTCGTCAAAGTAGCTGGCGATCTCATCCGTCGTAGCGGTCAGTCCCAGCGGCACATAGGCGCCGGTGATCCCTTTCGCTGTGGTCAAAATATCCGGCACCACCTCGTCATGATCGCAAGCGAACCAATCGCCGGTGCGCCCCCAGGCGGTCATCACCTCGTCAGCGATAAGAAGGACGCCGTGGCGCTTGGTCAGCGCGCGCAATCTGGGCAAGTACTCTTTGGGCGGCACTAGAATGCCGTTGGTGCCGACGATCGGCTCGATGATGACGGCTGCGACATTGCCTTCGCGCTCGATCATGTATTCGACGTAGTCGGCGCAGGCGACACCACACTCGGGATAGGTTTTTTTGAGTGGGCAACGATAGCAGTTGACGTCGGGCGCAAACGCAGTCCCATTCACCGTCGAGAACGGCTCGGCCGGCCAGCGACGAAAATCGCCGGTCAGTGCGATCGATGCGGCGGTGGCGCCATGATAACTGGCGTAGCGCGAAATGATCTTGTGCTTGCCGGTGACCATGCGCGCGATCTTGACCGCGGCTTCGTTGGCCTCGGTGCCGGAGGTGGTAAAGAAAAATTTATTGAGTCCTTTGGGCAATACCTCGAGCAATGCTTTGGTCAGCTCGGCCCGCGCTGTAGTGGTGTAGCCGGGCGCAATGAACGCCAGCTCTTCGGCCTGCTGCTTGATGGCGTCGATCACGGCGCGGTTGCCGTGACCAAGGTTCGAGCACATGAGCTGGCTCGAAAGGTCGAGGTAGCGCTTGCCGCTCGCGTCGGTAAAGTGACTGCCCTCGGCGGAAACCACATGCAGCGGCAAGAAACCTTTCTGCCGTCGCCAGGTGCCGTAGGTGTGTTTGCCGGAAAGTTGTCGGATGTCTTCCATCTATCCCCTCGGTGCGCGCGTAGTATCACAAACTGGGCGTCGGTGGTAGCGCACAAAAAGTGATACGATACAAAGATGTTCAGCGACGAGTTGGTGGCGCTGCAGCGCTATGTCGCCGAGTACGAAGCGGTGGGCCGCGCCATCGATGGTGGCGACGAGCCCGAGGCTTGGCGCCGACTAGCAGATTGCCGGCGCACGCGATCGAGCTTGGAAGAGATCGATCGCGTGATCAGCGAGCGCAAAATCACTCCGACGCCGGAAGGACTCCTAACGTTGCGACAGATGATGGCGCACAAGCGCCTCATCACCACGCTCGACGAAAAGGTCACTGCCTGGCTCAAACACAACGCGTCAAGATCGAGCGACCATTTGGTGCAGGCCACTCTACCGCTCGGATGGGATGCCGAGCTCGACCTAGTGGTGGTGTGCAAGCCAGCGACAGATTTTGTAGCAGCTCTCCAACGAGCGCAGCAAAAACGCGTTCTCTCTTGGTTGCCGGAGCAGTCCACCGACGAGCTCTTGAAAACGCTCGACGGACTCAGCGCTGAGCCGCCACCGCGACGTCTTCTGATCTATCCGCCCGACGCCAAAATCGAAGCCGCACTGCGGCCGATCATCGAAGAAATTGTCGGCGCGTGGCAAGCGAGCCATCGCACGTTTTTGGCCAAAGGCGAGCTCTGGCGCAAAAACACCGAAGAGAACCTCGCGACCATTTTGCGCACACCAACGGTGAATTCGCTCGCCGGCCGATTTTCGGGGCGTCCGGCGATCGTGGTTTCTCCTGGCCCCTCGCTCAGCAAAAACATCGAACAGCTTAAGCCGCTGCAAGATCGCGCGGTGTTTATCACTTCTGTGCAAGCGCTGATTTCACTTACCCCCGTCGATGTCATCGCTGACTTCGCCGTGCTCTCCGAATCGATCGACATGCGCTACACCTTCGCCGGGTACCCGATTGAAAAATGCGGCTCGTTGGTGGTGCCGTTCAATGCCCATCCGTCGAGCTACCGGCTGCACCCGCGCACCTACTGCTATGCCGCCAACAATCAATTCGACAAGTGGGCCCTCGCCCAGCGCGGCGAAGACTGTCGCCTTCCCGGCGGCGGCTCGGTTTCGACGTTTGCGTTCATGTTGGCGCTCAAACTTGACTGTTCGGCAATCATTTTAGTCGGCCAAGATCTCTCTTTTCCCGACGGCAAAATGTACATCGATTCCAACGTCCATGGAAAAAGCAAAATGGCCCTGTCAGGCGACGGCCAGTCTTTCGACGTGGCGATGAGCGGACTCACCGCCGAGGGATCGCTGTATGACGACGAGCGCAATTTACACGGCAAGCCAGCGTGGTTGCCCGGCTACTACGGCGGGAAAGTAGCGACCTCACCCGACTTTGAAGTCTTTCACCGCTGGTTCGTCCGCGCCGCCGCGCACTACGGTAAAGATCATCGACTCTACAACTGCACCGAAGGCGGCGCCTTCATCGCCGGCATGCAGCACCTGCCTCTAGGTGAAGTCGGCGCGCGCGAATTGACTGAGCCGTTTAGCAAGCAGTAATGCTTAGTTGAAATAGACTTCGTCGTACGGACAGCTGCAGTCGCGCTCTTCCGGCTCGACGTAACGCACCATCTTGTTCTCGTAGTTGCGCAGTAGCCATTCGCCGTTGCCGCTTTGCAAAACGTAATTGGGCCCGATCGGAATCTTGCCGCCACCGCCGGGCGCATCGATCACCAAATGCGGAATCGCCATGCCAGTCACCCGACCGCGCAGCTGATTCATGATCTCAATGCCGGCACCGACGGGCGTGCGCAAGTGATCGGTGCCGGTTACCGGATCGCCCTGAAACAAATAGTAGGGGCGCACGCGCATTCGCAAAAGGGCGCGGTTGAGCGTCTCGATGGTGCGCGCCTGCGAGTTGACACCGCGCAATAGCACCGTCTGATTTCCGAGCGGAATGCCGGCGTCGGCGAGCTGCTCGCAGGCGGCGCGCGCCTCGACAGTCACCTCTTTGGGATGATTAAAATGGGTATTGATGTAGAGCGGATGGTACTTGCGCAACATGGCGCAAAGCTCCGCGTCGATGCGCATCGGCAGACAAACCGGAACGCGCGTGCCGATGCGGATGAAGTCAACGTGGGCGATCGCCCGCACCGACGAAATAATCCATTCCAGCTTTTCGGTCAACAGCGTCAGCGGATCGCCGCCCGAAATCAGCACGTCGCGAATCTGCGGGGTGCGGCGAATGTAGTCGAGCGCGGCTTCGAGATCGATGCGCGAAATCACGCCGTCGTCCTGTCCAACCATGCGACGGCGGTTGCAGTGACGACAGTAAACCGCGCAGCGATCGAGCGCCAAAAGCAAAACCCGATCGGGATAGCGATGCACGATCGATGGCGCCGGCGAGAGTCCATCTTCGCCGAGCGGGTCGACATACTCGCCGCGTGAAACGCTGGCCTCTTGCGCAAGCGGAATCACCTGCATGCGAATCGGACAATGACGATTTTCTGGATCCATCAGCGCGGCGTAATAGGGCGTGGTGCCAACCCGAAAAAGTTTGGACGCCGCCTGCATACCGCGCCGCTCTTCTTCGCTGAGGGTGACGAAAGCGGCCAAATCGGAGACGGTTTCGAGCCGGTGACGCAGCTGCCAACGCCAGTCAAACCACTCGGCCTCGGTCACATCAGCGCGAGTCAGCGGTCGGCGACGCTGCAAGGGCAACAAAGTCATGGCGAGGGAGTACTTGAGGGCGCGCAAAAGATCAACCTGTTCGATTTTCGACAGATCAAACCACTACCCGGACGAGAGCGCGGGTGAATTCAGAATGAAAAGCGGACGGTGGCGACCATTCCATCGTAGCGATCGCCGAGCTTCAGTGGCGCCAATCCAAGGCTGGTTACCTGGACGCTGCTCTTCTGCGCCTCATTGATACGCATCTGTCCCACGATCCAGAGCGGCGCACCCGCGATCGCAAGAAGCAGGCCCAAGCCTGAAACCGAGCCGCCGACGACCCGGCCGATGCCTTGGCCCCAGCACTCTCCTTGGTAACAGCGGTCATCACTCGTGGCCAACATAACGATGCCGCCCAAGGTGAGCATCATGATTCCCCCGCCTGTAAGCCCGATGCCAACCGAGCGCAGCGAGTGAGCGGCCGGCAGACGTTTCAGACGCTGCGCCTCTTCCAGCCTCGCTTGCTGCTCGGCAAATGGCTTGAGGGTTGCCTCGTCGGCCTGCGCCGTTGAGGTGCAAAGCGCAACGAGCATTATCGTCGAGACGTGGCGCATGATGGCTGCTGTCCGTGAGCAAAAGCAACTTCGATGCCATGCGTTTTGCTCTGAGAGACAAGGAAATCTCTTGATAAAAATGCTGAAGTTCCGCACCGACCTGTTCGATTTTTGACAGACTCGTTCAAATTTCATCGCCGCGCAGCCGAAGCAAACACAGGCTTGGCAGTGGACACCTATGGTCCTGCGATTGCATGATGACTCTCACATGCTGCGAACCATCGCGCCATTGGCGATTGTGGTGCTCGTCGGTACTGGTTTCATCGACGAAAAAGAATTCGAATGCGAAGAGGCGGTGCAGCATCTGTCCGACTGCTGCCCCCACCTTGAGCGGCACAATTTCAAGTGTGAAACTGTCGGCTGCAACCAAGAGCCCGATTTTTCGGCCAATAGCACCCGGCGAATCCTCGGCAAGAGCTGTCAGACTTTAGCAAGCGATGGCGACTGCGCCGCGGCCCTCCTGGCTGCCGGCCAAGGCGGCGCCTGCAACGACGCTGCTCAACAAATTCGCACCTGCTGTGGCTTTGAACCAGTCTCCTACAGCTGCAACAACGAGGATCGATTTTTCTTAACCGCGGCCTCAGCCTCGGTCTCCGAGAGCAACACCAGCTGCGTGTCAGAGGCAAGCTGCGAGTTACTGCTGAGCAGTCAGTTTTGCAACGATGTTTCGATTGGGCACAAACCAAAGGTGTGTCGATGGACAATGCCACCCAAAGAATAGTGCTGCTGACGGCTGTTCTGACCGCCGCGTCGACCGCGCAGGCGGCGAGCACCACGTTTTCGGCGGAGTTGTCGCTCGGCGCCAGCGCGCGCACGATCTATGGGTCGCCGACCGGCGGCGGCGAATTCGACCTCGCCCTCGGCGGTCAGCGCGGCCGCTTTGCCGGCTATTTTACGATCGGAAACTTCTTCGGAGCGACGCGATTTGGCCTGCTCACAACGCACCACCAATTTGGCGCGCTGCTCGAAGGCGTACTCGGGCGCGTCCGCGTCGGCGGCGGCTTTCAAACTGGTCCACTGACGGTACGTCGCGCCACCAACAGCGATCTATTGGTCGATGGCAGCGCCGGCCTCTACGGGCAACTCTCAGTCGATCTGATGCGCAGTCCGCAATCGATTTTTCTGGTCGCGCGGATTGGTGTCGACACCCTGTGGTTTCACACCGCGCTTTTCGACGGCTTCCTGGGTCTCGGCGCGCGATTTTGAAGTAGTCTCGCGTCCGTGACCGCGCAATCTAACGCGCAGCTGATTTCGCGAATCGGGCGGGAGCTCGGGTTCGGACGGGTGGGCTTTACCCCGGTAGGGCCAGTTGAGCGCCACGCTCTTTATCGCGATTGGCTGAAGCGCGGCCACGGCGCTGAGATGCATTACCTGGCTGAACGTAGCGATGAGCGCAGCGATGTCCGCTCTCTGCTTCCGACCGCGCGCACGGTTGTCACCGTCGCGCTCTCGTACGCGCCGCCTGATGTGCCGATCGAAAATTTGTCGCGCATCGTCGGTAAAGTGGCGCGGTATGCCCGTGGCAACGACTACCACGTTGTGATCAAACGAAAGCTGACAGAGCTCGGCCGGCGCATTGAGACTGAATTGGATTGCAAGATCGCGATGCGCGCCTGCGTCGATACCGCGCCGATCTTAGAGCGCGAGGCGGCGCACTCGAGCGGCATCGGATTTATCGCCAAAAACACCATGCTGATTGCACCGGGCCTCGGCAGCTACGTTCTGCTCGGTGAGCTACTCATTGATCTCGAGTGCACGCCCGGCACGCCGGCCGAACCGCGTTGTGGCGAATGCCGCGCCTGTCTTGACGCCTGTCCGACCGGGGCCTTTGTCGACGCTTATGAGCTCGACGCGCGTCGCTGCATTTCGTATTTGACCATCGAACTTGTCGGACCGATACCGCGCGATCTTCGACCGCTTATCGGCAATCACATTTTTGGTTGCGACATCTGCCAAGAAGTCTGCCCCTACAATGCGCGCGCCCCCGAAGGCGCACCCGAGCTTACGTCACGCGGCTACAGCGAACCCGAGCTGACACGGCTTCTCGGACTCGGCGCCGCCCAATTCCGAAAATGGCAGCGCGGCAGCGCACGGCGGCGGCTGCATCGCCCGCAGCTATTGCGCAACGTCGCGGTTGCTCTTGGCAACGTCGGCACCGCAGCGGAACTACCCGGCCTGGCGCACGCACTCAACGAAAAGTCGTCATTGGTGCGTCAGCACGTCGTCTGGGCGATCGGCCAGATCGGGCAGCGCGACAAATCCGAGCTTGCGTACGACATTTTGGTTGAACACCAAGTAGGCGAACATGACGCTGAAGTACGTCGAGAGATCGAATTGACACTTCTCGAAGAACTTTCCTGATATCTGTAAACAATGAATCCAAGCGCGCTACGGTAGCAGTTCGAACGAAGCACAGTGTTTCGGTCGAATCATCGAAAAGTGGCGACGATCAGTAGTGAGCAGCCGCTTGACTTTGCGTCGCTCGGCGACAGCGACGATGGAAGCATCGACAAATCCAATATTGGCGTCGGCGTAGCGTTCCATCACTTGTAAGGCACGGCGAATCTCCGCGGTTCCGATCGGCTCAAGGTGCATTTCTTCTCGTATGAATCCCTCGAGCAAACTTTTTTCGGCCTCTGCGCCGATGTACGTGTTGAGCAGATAACAGGCCTCGGGAATCACCGACACCGGTACCAGTAAACGCGAAGCCCCGCTTTCAAGAAACGTCTTCACTCGCTCATGCCAAGCGTCATCGCAATCCGCGATCGCATAGAGAATGCCGGTGTCGACCAGAATGGTGTCCATCAGCGTCGCTTTCGACTGCGACCTGTCTTCCACAACAGCTCTTCGTGCTTCGAGGCAACGTCGCGCCGGCCGCTTCTGCCAACTCCCAATAACGAGGGAACGCTGCCTGGACGTTGACGTAGCGCAATCAGCCGCCGCACTGCCTCTCTAATCAGGTCGGCTACACTTCTGCCGTCGCGCCGCGCAATCTTGCGCAGCTCCACCCAAGTCTCTTGCTCAGCAAAAATAGTTGTCCGTTTCATCTCATATTTCATGCCATATATAGTTTGCACATGTATGTCGTAAGTTCAAGAGCATATGCCTCTTGTTCCCTAAGGGTCCGTGGCTTTCGTGGGCGTGGGCGTGAAACGAAAATCCGCATCCTCCGCCGACGGTGGCGCAAGATTCACTGAAGAGAAATCGAAACACGCGCCACATCGGCAAAACACCGGCGTGGCATTTCCCCACGGTGCATGGCCGCTTTCCGTCTCTGATTCGCCCACGCCCACGCCCACGATAAAACTGGCGGATCCTCAGATGTGCCTTTTGTTGCTGGTTGACGTTCCGGCTTGGGCTGACTAGGCTCTCGCACCATGGCCACACAACTTTCACGCGCACGCGCAGGTGAGATCACGGTCGAGATGGAGCAGGTTGCCGAGGACGAGTGCCTCGATGCCGAATTCATTCGTCGCGGGGTGGCCGACGGCAGCATCGTGATTCCGAAAAACGTTCACCACGATTTTCGCTCCATCGGCATCGGCACCGGATTGCGCACCAAGATCAACGCCAACATCGGCGCCTCCGGTTTTCACAACTTGATGCACGAGGAAATCGAGAAACTGCATGTCGCTGTCCGCTTTGGCGCCGATGCGGTGATGGATCTGTCGACGGGAGCCGACCTTGACGAAATTCGTCAAGAGCTGCTCAAACGCTGTTCGGTGATGCTCGGCACCGTGCCGATCTATCAGGCCGCCTCAGAAGCCTCAATCCTGCGCATGGATCCCGAGGAGCTATTTTCGATCATTGAAAAACAGGCGCGCCAGGGTGTCGACTTTATGACCGTGCACTGCGGCGTCACCCGCGAGTCGGTCGGCCATTTGCGCAACGACGAGCGTTTGGTCGGTATCGTTTCGCGCGGCGGATCGCTCTTGGCCGCTTGGATCGAAAAGAACGGACGCGAAAATCCACTTTATGAACATTTCGATCGACTGTGCGACATCTTTTTCGAACACGACGTCACCTTTTCGCTCGGCGACGGACTGCGGCCGGGCGGCAACCATGACGCGCACGATCGCGGGCAAATTGCCGAGCTCTTGATTTTAGGCGAGCTGGTCGAGCGCGCCCGCGAGCGCGGCTGCCAAGTCATGGTCGAGGGGCCGGGCCACGTCCGCATCGACGAGATCACAGCGACGGTGAAA